>JBDKUJ010000175.1:0-1578 GCA_039679665.1 Rectinema sp.
GGCCGCCCGAACTCAAGTAGGATTCGCGGTAGTTTTCGAAACTTTCGTTTCCCCAGGGCATGGTCAGATCGTACTGGAGCCCGTCGACGAGAATTCCGGCCGAGACGATCAGGTTTGGAGCTTCGGGCGCCGCTTCGGGCGAAACTTCGGCCGCCGCTTTGGGTGGAGCTTCGGCCGGAGCTTCGGTCGGGGGCGGAGCTGAAATCGCGGGCAGTGTTTCAACTACCGGCGGCATTTCAGCCGCGGGTATGCCGGTCTGGGTTTCCGGCACCGCCGTTTTATCCACGACCACAGTTTTATCCACGGGCGCAACCGCCGCCGCGGTAGCAGACAAGGCTTCGGTCGTGGGCGCGGCGATATTGTCCTGCGGCGCGAAATCCGCGGATCCTGGGCCGCCTTCGCGATCATAGGCGGCCGCCGAAGAGGCAGCCAGCGCCAGAACCAGCGAAAGGGTGATGGCAAAAAGATGGTTTGGGCGCGCCGCGGCGAAGCCTCCATGCCCGGTACGTCCTGAAATCCTCATCTCATCTTTTCTCCAAAATAGATGCCCGCCCATTCCCATCGTCCATGGACTTCGGGATCGGCGGGAAAATGAATCTTGCGGAAGTAGAGGTACCAGACAGGGACGCGGCCCGTCCAGCCCCATGTACGCAGATACGCTTCGGTGGCTCCTGACGAGGAGTCGAGGCCTTCGGCGACGCTTATGGCGCCGGAGCGCATGAATTCCGAAAAATCGAAGAGCACTCGGCTGTTCGCGTCAGCGACGCCGTCCTGGTGCCAGGAAACGGCGAAAAAGCCTACTTTGGCCATATAACGCCGCAAACGGCTCGACGAGCGGGAGACAAGCGCCGATTTGATGCCTGCGACGAGTTCGGCGAGGTTTTCGTACCCCCAATCCTTCGGGCTGGAGTTGAATTCCACGACGGTTCTGGCACGCTTCAGCGCGTCGGGGTGACCCGGTACTTCCGTGCCGAACCAGGGCAGGAACTTGGAGTAGTTCTGGACGGCAAGATCCCATTCGCCCGTTTTTTCGTATTCCAGCGCCAGCAGATAGTAGGCCACGCCCGGGTCGGGCCTGTCGGGGAAACGCGCGATGAGATCGCGGTAGTAGCCGATGCGTTTTTCCGGTGAGGATGCGCTGCCCGCCAGTCGGCTCAAAGCTTCATAATGCAGGGATTCGCCTTCGATTTCGAGGTCGGGATACATCTTGACCATGCGTTCGTACAGGGGGACGGCGAGGGAAGGAGCACCGTCGGCTTCGTAGGCTCCGGCTGCGGAGAAGATATACCAGGCGGCGTAGGCATCCTCTTCCGCGGCCGCCTTCGTGAGGAATGCGGCTGCCTTCGCATATTCGCCTTTATCGATGAGAATGGCGCCTATCCTTCTGGCGGCGATAAAGCGCCGCAAAGAATCCGGCTGGTTCCCGTCCGCGGAATGCCGCAGGAACAGGAAATAGGATTCGGACATTTCCCTGTTCCGTTCGGGATTGCCGGCGATCCTGAATTCGCGCGGAAGAATATGAATTCCCGAAACTGATGCCGTTATGCCAAAAACGGCGGTGGCCACCACACCTGCCGC
>JBDKUJ010000176.1:0-5050 GCA_039679665.1 Rectinema sp.
CTGGAAATTTTTTCTTCCTTCCCGAATATTTTTATGCGCCCCGTCCTGGGAGGCTGCACTCCGAATATCGCCTGCGCCGTCTCGGTTCTGCCCGATCCGACAAGCCCCGCCATACCGACTATCTCTCCCCGATGCACTTTCAGGCTGATGTCCTGCAAGACGCCGGGCTGCGTTATGCCCTCGAGCTCCAGCGCGACTTCGCCGACCTCGTGGTAGTTGCGCGGAAATTGCTCTCCAAGCTCGCGTCCCACCATCATGCGGATCAGCTCTTCGATGCTGGTGTCGTTCACGCCGACAGTCCCGATCAGCTGACCATCGCGCAGCACCGTCACGCGATTGCCGATCTGTTTTATTTCCTCAAGACGGTGGGAGATGTAGATAATGCCGATTCCCTGCCCCTGCAACATGCGGATGATGCGGAAGAGGGCCTGCGTTTCCTTGTCTTCCAGAGTGGCGGTCGGCTCGTCGAAAATAACGATCCGGGCATTCAGGGAAAGCGCTTTCGCGATCTCCACCATCTGCTGCTGTGGAATTGACAGCATGCTGACGGGCGTCGTCGGGCTGATATCGAGCCCTACCGTAGCCAGGATTTCACCGCTCTTCTTCTCCATAGCCTTGCGATCGACGGCCAGTTTCAGGAACTTCGGATCTTTCGGCTCGCGGCCAAGGAAAATATTCTGGGCTATCGTCAGATTGGGAATGAGATTCATTTCCTGGTAAATCGTCGTGATTCCCAGGCTTTGCGCCTCGTGCACGGAGTGAAGGGCCACCTCTTTCCCGTCGATCAGGAAACGCCCCGAATTTTTCGGATACACACCCGAAAGCAGTTTTATCAGTGTCGATTTCCCCGCACCGTTTTCTCCGATCAATACATGCACTTCGCCCGGGAAAAGGTCAAAATCTATCCCGTTCAGCGCCACAACGCCGGGGAACGATTTTGTGACTTTCTCGATCTTCAGAATCGGCTCGTTCATGCGTTTCGCTCCATAATCATAGAGTACCAGGCGACTCCCATATCCGGTCCGAACAAACGTTTCGTTTTGAAGTATGCCACCGGTATACCAACCTGTCAACTTTTTATTAACGACCCGCCCGGAAAAAGGCGTCGCGACGAGGAATGCAATTTTCGATCATTTCTTATCTATTTATGGAGATGCTTCTCGACGTAAAAACATCGCCGGATCGGGAGTTGCCATCCCGATCCGGCGATCTGTCCGAGACAATTATCGAAAAAGAATCACTTCGCGATCAGCCCGCGATCAGTTCGGCCAGTTTCTCGGCGGTGAAGCCGAGATGTTTTGCAACTTCGGCTCCGGGGCCGGATTCTCCGAATCGCTCGATGGAGAAGATGTCTTCGCTCGCCGCGATCCGCTCCCAACCCTGCGCGACTCCGGCCTCCGCTACGACTATGCGCGCAGCTTCCGGCAGCAAGGCCTTCCGCACTTTTTCCGGCTGCGAATAGAACCCGCCGCGGTTCGGCATGGAAACGACTCTCACCGACTTCCCGGGTACCTTCTCCGCGGCTTCGACCGCCAGGGACACTTCACTTCCCGTGGCGACCACGACCACATCGGGCTCAGCCGACGTCTCGCGTACCGTATAGGCGCCCCGCGCCATATGGGCGCGCCACTCCGGATCATCCTTTTTCAGCACGGGAACATTGTTTCGCCCCAGAACCAGGACCGTGGGCCCGTCCGTCCTCTTCATGGCCGCGAGCCAGGCCTCGGCCGTCTCTTCGGCGTCCGCGGGCCGCAGCACGAGCACGTTGGGAATCGCCCGGATGCTCGCCAGCTGCTCGATGGGCTCGTGCGTGGGCCCGTCCTCCCCGACATAGATCGAATCATGCGTCAGCACGTACACGAGAGGCTGTTTCATGATGGCCGACAGCCGCAGAGCCGGCCTGAGATAGTCGACAAAGGAAAGGAAAGTCGCGACGAAAGGCCTGAATCCACCATGCAGAGCCAACCCGTTGCCGATGGCCGCCATTCCGTGCTCGCGGATTCCGAAACGGATATAATGGCCCGCCCTGTTCGAAGGGCTGTAGTCGGCCACACCCGCCAGCGCGGTGACGTTGGGTACGGTGAGATCGGCCGACCCGCCCACGAAATTCGGCCAGGCCGCGGCCAGCGCCTGCATCACCTTGCCGGATGCCGTACGCGTCGCGATCTGCTCGCCTGCACCGAAAACGGGCAGCGCCACTTCGCTCGAATTCTTTCCCGAATACCAGACGGCCAGTTGGGCGGCCAGCTCCGGTTCTTCCTTCTTCCAGGCTTCGAAATTCCTTTCCCAGGCCGCATGGCGGTTTCCGAGTTCCGAAGCGTGCGATTTGAAATACGCATACGCTTCGGGCGCCACCCAGAATTTCTGCCCCGCCGGAATGCCGAGGGCCGCCTTGGCCTTGGCGATTTCTTCTTCGCCGAGCGGCGATCCGTGCACTCCATGCGTTCCCTGCTTTGTGGGGGCGCCCTTGCCTATCATGCTCTTCAGGATAATGAGCTTGGGTTTTTCCCTGTCGGCCTTGGCCTCATCCACCAATCTCGATATCCCCGCGACATCGTACATGTCCCCTTTCAGCACCTTCCAGCCGTACGCTTCGTAGCGGGCGCCCACGTCTTCCGTGAACGTAATGTCCGTACAGCCGTCGATAGTGATGTTGTTGGAATCGTAGAATACGATGAGCTTGTCGAGCTTCATGTGGCCGGCGAACGACGAAGCCTCGGCCGTGATTCCTTCCTGCAGGCAGCCGTCTCCGACGAGAACCCAGGTGTAGTGGTGGAATATCCGGTGCGCCGCAGTGTTGAATTTCGCGGCGAGCATGGTTTCGGCCATCGCCATTCCGACCGCCGTGGCCAATCCCTGTCCGAGCGGCCCCGTGGTCGTCTCTATGCCGGGGAAGGCACCGAACTCGGGATGTCCGGCGCAGGGGCTGCCGATCTTCCTGAAGCGCCTGATGTCGTCGAGCGTGAGCCCGAAGCCCGCGAGGTGCAGCATGGAATAAAGGAACATCGAACCGTGTCCCGCCGAGAGCACGAAGCGGTCCCTGTCGATCCATGAGGGATCCGCGGGGTCGTACTTCATGCCTTCTCCGTAGAGGAAAGCCCCCAGTTCGGCCGCGCCCAGGGGAAGCCCGGGGTGCCCGGAGTTCGCTTCCTGGATCGCGTCCATCGAAAGACTCCGTACGCTGGTGGCGATTTTCTGCAAAACTGTTTCGTTCATGGTTCCTCCGGCACTGCGCAGTGCGCGCACTGCGTTATGTTTCCTCTGTTATCCCTGCGAGTACCCCTTGCGGGAGGCTCAGACAGGGTTCATTCAAGAATAGGCACAGTCACGGTACCGTCGGGCAGGACCGCCACACGGGCTCCGGGCCCTTGCGCCGCAAGGGCCGCATCCACCGCCGACTGCAGCGATTCGACCTTCGTGATAAAAGCCTTCTTCAAAACGCCGCTTTCCAGCCCGGAATAGGCCATGAGACTGATCCGGTCCGCCGCCTGGGCTATTTTCGCCGCTTTGTGGTAACCGAGCCTGTAGCCCTCCTGAATCTTTTTCAGCGCTTCCCGGGGGCTCGAAGACGAGCCCAGCAAATCCAGATAGGCTTTGTCGCCGACGCCGTCGCGGCACGAAGAGACCAGAATGAGGATGCCCCCATCCGCTACGGCCAGCGAGCCGTTGTCGATCGCCTTCTGCGATTGGTACAGATCGATATCCATGGGACTGCGGGCTACAGAGATCACTATCTCCGCACGCCTGGCCATCCGCACCGCGAACACGGCATTCGCGTCCGCGACCGCCTTCCGGAACGAGGCGCGAATATCTCCCGCCACGCAGGAAGCCAGGCGCTGATGCTTGTCCAGCACTGTCATCACCGAAAAAATCCGGCCTTTTACGAGGCGGAGCGTATCCTCCATGTCCTGACTCACGGGATTTTCGTCGAGTTCCAGGGAATGCGCATGAGGATCCAGCGCCAACTTGTGGTTGGCCTGAATGGTGCGATAGCCTGCCACTCCGGGAAGGATCGCTTTGCGGCCGCCCGTATAGCCCGCGAAATAGTGCGGTTCCACCGAGCCGATGACCACGATCCTGTCGGCCCCGACGACTTTCCTGTTGAGCAGAATCGGCGTGCCGTTCCTGGTCGCGCCCAGATCCGCGAGCGACGATTCGTCCCGCGCATCATGCGACTCGATCCTGCCGCGGAAACGCCCGTAATGGGCGCCGAGGATAAAACGGTACTCGTCTTCGGTCGGCGCCCTGTGCGCGCCCGTGGCGACAATGAAGCGCGCATCATGCGCGGCAAGCGTGTCGCCTATGGCATCGAGCACCGCCGCCGTAGGCGTCGGCCGCGTCGCGTCGTTGACGATGACCAGAACGCGCGCAGCGCCGGAGAGAAACTCTTCGAGAGGCGGGGCATCCACGGGGTTTCCAACCGCCGCGCGGATCGCCGACGAGGCGTCCGATACGGCGGCGACCTCGTTCGGCTCCACGATTTCCGTGTCGTCCGGCAGCGACAGAGTTATCACGCCGTCATAATACGGTACCTCGACCCGCATGACGCCCCTCAAGACCGTTGCCCGACGGCGGACGGCCCATCGGAAGGGCTGTCGGAAGAAACACCAGGCGTCCCGCGCTCGCCCGACTTCTCCATGGCCTCGATGAGCGGCAACCGCTTGCCCGCGAGGAAGCGGACCATGGCGCCGCCACCCGTGCAGACGTAGCCGTATTGTTTCATGTCGGTGAAGCGGGCGGCGGCGCTGATCGTGTCGCCCCCGCCGATTACCGTGTAGCCGGGCGCGGCGGCGATGGCCGACCATATTTCACGCGTACCGTCCGACCAGAGAGGGTTTTCGTATATGCCCGCCGGGCCGTTCACGAACACGGAGCCCGCGCCTGCGATTATCCGGGAAAATTCCGCGATGGTTTTGTGTCCCACATCGGGAAAGAGTCTGTCCCTGGGCAGATCGGCTATCGCAGCTTCGGTCCGCACCGCCTTGCCGTCCGCGGCTTTTGTTTCGTAGGCCAGATCCACGGGCAGCACATATTTGTCGCCGAACTCCGC
>JBDKUJ010000177.1:0-3835 GCA_039679665.1 Rectinema sp.
CCGGCCTGTTCGGCTCCTTCGCGAAGATGGGCGGCGAATTCGCCTTTCCGGAAGAAATCGCTCTCCGCATAGGACTTTTCACCCAGCTCGCTCAATGCAAACCAGATATTTTCGACGCCAAGGCTCGTCAGATCCTTCAGGATGCGTCCTGCCTGTATGGGACGCGGGAAACCCAGGATAAGCCCCAAGGGATGCAGCGGCGGGGCTTCTCCGCGATCCAGAAACTCCAGCACGACCGCTTCGTCGTCGAGACGGACTATCAATGCTTCGCCGATACGCCCGTCGCTGCGGCCCGCCACTACGCGATCGCCGGCTTTTTTCCGGAGCACGCGCGCAATGTGATGATGCCGGCGATCGCTGCGGGGCAGCGGAATGCCCGATTCGTCCGGTTCGAGGAGTATCAGGTTCACGACGGCGAAACCGTCCCGGCCTGGGGATCGTCCGCCTCTTCGGCTCCATAATCCACGCCGGGCACTTCGAATCCATGGGCGCGGAGGAAATCTCTCCTGAATCCATCGATGTCGGTGAGATCACGGAGATTGGCTTCGTTGACCCTGGCCAGGCGGTTCGACACTTCCTTCTGTACGGCAGCTCCCATCTCGAGTTCGTCCAGGCGGATTCTGCCCTTTTCATCGACGGGCACCGGCTGGCGGGGCCGGGTATAGAGACGGTCGCGGAACAGCCTCTGTATCTGGTCGAGACAGTCTTCGTGGATGCCGCGCTCTTTCATCACCTTGAAAAGGGCCGATACATAGAGGGGAATGACGGGAATTACCGCACTCGCGCGCGTCACGAGGGCTTTGTTGATGGAAATGCAGGCGAAAATCCCCTCATGAGCGTAACGCGCGCGTATGTTCGCCGCCGTGGCTTCCAGATGCGATTTTGCCAGGCCGATGGTCCCGTCCCTGTAGATGGGGTGCGACAGTTCGGGGCCGATGTAGGAATAGGCAACAGTCGTCGCGCCCCGCGCAAGGACACCGGCGGAAGCCAGCGCGTCGATCCAGAGATTCCAGTCTTCGCCGCCCATGACCTTGACGGTCTGTGCGATTTCGGATTCGTCGGCGGGTTGCACCAATGCGTCGGAAAGTCTGCCCGTGAACATGTCCACAGTGCGGCCGGAGTAGGGGCGTCCGATGGGTTTGATCACCGAACGGTACATTTCGCCGGTTTCCGGATCGACGCGTACGGGACTTGCGAGCGAATAGATGATCAGATCGTATTTGACGCCCAGTCTGCGTGCCTCAGTGACGGCCTCTTCCTTGGCGCGTTTCGAAAATGCGTCCATTTCGAAGGTGGTCGAAACGAGGCCTTCGGCGGCGGCGGCGCGGTCGAATTCCCTGTTGGCGTACCAACCCGGTGTACCGGTTTTGGAGCCGGAAGGTTCTTTTTCGAAGGAAAATCCGATCGTGGCGGCGCCGTATCCGAAAGCGGCCGTAATGCGCGAAGCCAGACCGTAACCCGTCGAGCAGCCGATGACCAATACGGCCTTCGGTCCCCCGGAAGGCGCGGTACCGCGGGCCCTGTCGATCAGGGATCGCGTTTCCACTGTGCAGCCTTCCGGATGGGCATTCAGGCAGATATTGTTGCGGACCATAGGTTTGACGATCATTCGGGCACTCCTGTCGCCATGCAGACCCATTCCGCTTCGACGGTTCTTTCTCCGTTCACTTTGCCCACGCCTTTCTGGTGGACGAGCGCCGGACCTGCCTTGATGTTATGTATCTCGATATCGAGCGTTTCCCCGGGACGTACCTGTCGTCTGAAGCTCGCGTCGCGTACTTTGACCAATACGAAAAGACCGTTCGGCGTGACGCCCATCATCTTGACGCCCACGCCTCCGGCCTGGGCCAAGGTTTCGATGAGGAGTACGCCCGGTACTACGGGGTAATCGGGGAAATGACCCCGAAAAAAGAATTCGTCTTCACGGAATTTCCGGCTTGCCCTGATGATACCGTCTTCGATATGCACATCATCGACGAAGAGAAAGGGATCCCGGTGCGGCAGCCATCGTTCGATTTCATTCATGCTTTTTTCTACCTTCAGGCACGGCGGAATGCCAGTACTCCATTGTGCCCGCCAAAGCCGAGAGAAGCGGAAAGCGCGGCATCGATATCGGCGCGTACCGCTTTGTTCGGCAGATAATCCAGATCGCAGCCGGCTTCGATGTCGGGCGAATCCAGGTTGATCGTCGGAGGCAGTACACCGGTCTGAAGTGCCTTGACGCACACGACCGCCTCGATGGCTCCCGCGGCGCCGAGGCAATGGCCGGTCATGCTTTTCGTGGAACTGATCTTAAGCGATTTTGCCCACTCCTTGAAAGCCCTTTTGACCATTATCGTCTCGGTCGGATCGTTCAACCCCGTCGACGTACCATGGGCATTGTAGTACCCGACATCCCCGGGCAGAAGGCCTGCGTCGGCCAGGGCGAGTTCGATCGCGCGCGTACCCGAAATGCCTTCGGGATGGGGCGCCGTGAGATGATACGCGTCGCAGGTCGCTCCATAGCCTGCCAGAATCGCATAGACCCGCGCGCCGCGGGCTTTCGCCCTTTCATAGTCTTCCAGCAAAAGGACGCCCGAACCTTCACCCAGGACAAAGCCGTCTCTGTCTTTGTCGAAAGGCCGGCTGGCTTTTTGCGGGTTGTCATTGTATCCGGTCGAGAGGGCTTTGAGTCTGCAGAAACCGCTCATGGCGAATATGGTTATCGCGGCTTCGGTACCGCCCGCAAGAGCGACATTGATGCGGCCCGCACGCAGAAGATCGAGGGCCTGGCCGATCGCGTCAGTACCCGAGGCGCAGGCGGTGACCTGCGTATATGCCGGCCCGGTGATTCCGAATCGGATGGCCACGTTGCCGGCCGCTTCGTTCGCGATCATGAGGGGGACGGTCATGGGGGGTATGCGATCCGGCCCCGATTGCAGGAGTTTTGCGTAAGAATCCTGGAATATGTCGATTCCGCCGATTCCGTTGCCCAGCACGACGCCGATCCTGTTTTTCGCGTAGCCTCCCGGCTCGACCGTGCCATCGTCTTCGAGCCCCGCGTCGCGCCAGGCCTGCACGGCGGCGGCTACCGCGTATTGCGAAAAAAGGGCCATTTTTCGCGCTTCCCTGCGGTCCATCCATAGCTCGGGATCGAAACCTTTCACTTCGGCCGCGATGCGCGAATCGAGACCGGAGGCGTCGAATCGGGTCACGGGGCCTACGCCGCTTTTTCCTTCCACCAGCGAATTCCAGAACGAGGCCGTATCGTTGCCCACGGGGCTTACGACGCCAAGGCCGGTTACCGCAATTTTTCTTTCCATGATTTCCTCGTCATTCCTTCGGGGTTTGGCCGGCAGTCACCATCTGATGACGCCCGCGCCATAGGTCAGGCCTGAACCGAAGCCCAACAGCATCACGAGATCGCCCTGCTTGAGCAGCCCTTTCGATTCCATTTCGGCGAGCGCGATGGGGATGCTCGCGGAAGAAGTGTTCGCATATTCGTCGATGTTCATGTAGAACTTTTTTTCGGGAATGCCGAATCGTTTTCCGGCCGCCTGTACGATGCGAGCGTTGGCCTGATGGGGGACGATCCACGCGAAGTCTTCGAGCTTGTATGCGGTGGCGTGCATGATCCGTTCAATGAGGACAGTGATCGCCTTGACCGCGAATTCATACACGTTCTTGCCGTTCATGGAAATGGAAGCGTTTATGGGCGTTTCGCGCGTGAATGTGGCAATGCGGGGCGTCTGGACCAGGTACAGATCCTTTACGCCGCTTCCGTCCGCGCCCAGGATGAAGGACAGGCAGCCTCGTCCCGGTTCGTCGATGCGCGACAGTACGGCGGCTCCCGCTC
>JBDKUJ010000178.1:0-1513 GCA_039679665.1 Rectinema sp.
AGGGCTTTCTGGGCTGCAACCGCTGCCCGCACGGCTCTGATGGCATGATCGGCCTGCTCCGTCGGAGCGTTCCAGAACGCCATCACGGCGTCGCCGATATACTTGTCGATCGTCCCGCCTTCGTCGAGCACCGCTTTCGTGACGATGCCGAGGTATTCGTTCATGAATGCGGTCAGCGCTTCGGGTTCGATGCGTTCCGAAAGGGCGGTAAAACCCTGTACATCGGAAAAGAGGACGGTGAGAGTCCTGCGGTCTCCTCCCAGTCTCAGCGAAGCGGGATTCTTGAGGAGAGTTTCGATGACTTCCGGGGCGAGATATTGGCCGAAAGCTCCCTTTATGAAAGCTTTTTGCTTTCCTTCGGCGGCATACGCCAGGCCCAGGCCGGTCGCGAGCGAAACCACCGCAGCCACGCTAGTAGCGGCGACCGGGAACAAAAAACCCGAAGGATAGAGAAGGAGCGCGAGGGCGGGGGATACGGCCAGGGCGGCCACCGCGCCGCAAACCTGCAAGGCCGGCTTTTTGGCGAGAAGAAGAGCCACGGCCGCGGCAAGCGCCGCCAATGCGGCAAACGCCAGCTCCATCCATGGTTCAGGAGCGTTCAGGAAATCGCCCGAAAGATAGTTGTCGAGGAAAGTCGCATGGATTTCCGCTCCCGGCATGGCCGGATCGACGGGTGTCGGCATGCGGTCCAGCAAGCCGGGCGCGCTCAAGCCGACAAAAATCGTTTTGCGCGCGAAGCGTTCGGGATCGAGCGCCGCATCTTTTCCTGCGCGCTGCGCCAGAGCGCCTGAAAGCAGTTCCGCCGCATTCCATGCCTCATAAGCCGGACTCGTTCCCCTGTATCGAAGCCACCGAGTGTCGCCCCGAACCCAGGAACCCGCACGGTCTGCCCCCCCTGCGGCCGTGCTCGCGCCTGCCGCATTTCCGCCCGCGACCGCGGCCGCCATACCGAGGGAAAAGCCCGAACCCGTCGTCGCGGAGGATTCCGCCCGATAGCGCCGCACCACTCCATCGGGGTCGGGGTCGGCGGCAGCCGATCCGAATATCGCCGCGTCGGGAGGAATGACGGAATCCGTTTCCGGCGAAGACGCGAGCGCCGCATGGCCCGACCGCTTCAGGGCTTCCGCGAATCTCGCATCGTCTTCGGGGCCATAGGCCGAGGCTTCGGTGAAAACGATATCGAACACGACAGCATCGGCGGCGGCACAGTAATCGGTGATGAGGCCGTAGAGTTCGCGCGGCCATGGCCAGGAAACGCCAAGGTTCGCTTCGGCCCAATCAAGACTGTATTGATCAACATATACCAACCCGATCCGACCCGACGCAGCCCCCGGAGCGGCGAACAGTCTCGCTCTCGCATCGATGGCGGGACGTTCCAGCCCGGCCGAAAGACCGGTGGCGATGAGTATGGCGGCGGCCAGCGTGCCGACCGCGACGGAAACAAGTACTCTGGAAACCGATCCGCGCGAGGCGAAGCCGGCCATCAAAAATACGCTCCCGCGGCTCTGAACCG
>JBDKUJ010000179.1:0-1829 GCA_039679665.1 Rectinema sp.
CCGTGCCGGCCGCCAGCTTCGTCCCCCCCGCGGGACGAAGGCTCCTGCTTGTCTGTTCCGACATCGATACCGACCGGCGCATCCGCGCCGATCGCGGTTTGTCGAAATGGCTTTCTCCCGAGCCGGGCGGGTTCGGTTTCAGGCTTGAAGACCGCGGCACGATAAAACTTGAATTGCTTAAGCGCGGCTGGCCCGTCAAGGACGAAGCGCCTCTGGACGAAGGCGACCCGATGCCGCTCGCCCTGCGTTCCGTGAAAAGATCGGGCGGCGCCTGGAGTATGCGGCCGTACCAGATCGATGCAGTCGATGCGTTCACGGGCAAATTCCTTCCCGGCACCGGCTATGGCGTGATCGTATTGCCCTGCGGATCCGGCAAGACGGTGGTCGCGATGGCGGCCATGGCGGCGATAGGGCGCAAGACTCTCGTCATTACGACGAATATCGCCGCGGTCCGGCAATGGATCGATGAACTCCTGGACAAGACGGACATAGATCCGCAATCGGTGGGCGAGTATTCGGGAGCCGAAAAGTCGATCAAGCCGGTGACGGTCGCCACGTACCAGATACTGACGTGGCGTCCCGACAAGAATTCAGATTTTCCGCATTTCGATATTTTCAGGAAAGAACGCTGGGGCCTCGTGATATGCGACGAAGTGCATCTGCTTCCGGCCCCCGTATTCCGTGTGGTAGCGGAAATACAGGCGGTGCGGCGTCTCGGGCTGACGGCCACATTGGTGCGCGAGGACGGACGCGAAGAGGATGTGTTCGGCCTCATCGGTCCCAAGCGCTACGACGTGCCCTGGAAAGATCTTGAGCGCAAAGGGTTTATCGCACAGGCATGGTGCAACGAGATTCGCGTCCCTCTGGAAGGGGAAAAGAGGCTCGAGTATGCGGTGGCCGATCCGCGCCGGAAAGTCCGCCTCGCCGCGGAAAATCCGGCCAAGGAAGACGTGGCCGCACAACTGGTCGCCCACCATGCGGGCGAGAGTATTCTGGTGATAGGACAATATCTTGATCAGCTCGGCCGCTACGCCCGCCTTCTGTCTGCGCCCATGATCACGGGCGCCACTCCCGAAACCGAACGCGAAACGCTGTATGCCGATTTCAGGGCGGGCGGAATAAAAGTGCTTGTAGTTTCCAAAGTGGCCAATTTTGCCATCGATCTGCCCGATGCGTCGGTGGCGATCCAGATTTCGGGAAGTTTCGGCAGCCGCCAGGAAGAGGCGCAGCGTCTGGGGCGCATTCTCCGCCCCAAGGAAAGGAGTTCGTTTTTCTACAGTCTGGTGTCGCGATATACGGTAGAAGAAGAATTCGCCGCCAACAGGCGCAAATTTCTTACCGAGCAAGGCTACCGGTACCGGATCGAGGCCTGGGAATGACGATGGGAACGAAGGCTCACGATTCCGGCCGTGCGGATGCCGGTAACCCTCTGCCCGACGGAAGCTCCCGCCCTGCCTGCGACTTCCAGCCGACCGAGGGCGATGTCCAGGCCTGGCGCGATTCCCTGCTTCACGAAGATTCGGGGCGTCTCGTCGGATTGGCGCGTAATTATCTCGGTTCGGTCCGCACTCCTTTTGATAAACGCGAATTGATCGTCAGACTGGAATCGCTTTTGCGCCGACCCGAGACGGGCACGGCGACTGTGGCCTTGCTGAGCAGGACGGATATTCTGATTCTGGGCAGCATCCTGCTTTCCGGGCCGATACCGGAACCCGCGCTCAAAGGTCTGTTCGCCGGCGAATTTCCTCTCGCCGAGTTGGGTTCCAGGCTCGCGAATCTGGGCGACAGGCTCCTCGTGTACAGGCAGGAATATGCGGATGGCGCGCGCG
>JBDKUJ010000180.1:0-15533 GCA_039679665.1 Rectinema sp.
TCCTCGTCCTGCCGTATCTCATCCTGCCCCAGACTGGCGGATGGATATACGCGAGCCTCGGCCTCACTCTTCTGATAGCGGTGGGTATCATCGCGGGTTTCAACTATTACCTTTCGATAGCCAAAGACCAGGATTTCCGGTCCCGCTTTTTCGAGATGGCGGGCCTCAGCCTCGGGGTTGCGGTGCTCTCTTTCCTCGTGGGACTTCTGGTACGGTCAGTCTTTGGCGCTGAGCTGTAGCGGCTGAGCCAATTTCAAAAGTCGGTTACTTTTGAAAAAGCCTCGGTTGACTGTAGCGTTGGGAGCGGGGGACGAATGGAAAAACGGTCGGGCGGGCACAGGGCAGATCCGGGCACAAAATCCGGTCCCCATCCGGTCCTCTGGTCCACATAAAAAAAGTGGCTTACAAATCCTTATTTTATAAGGACTTGAAAGCCTCTTTGTTAGCCCCTAGGGGAGTCGAACCCCTCTTTAAAGATTGAGAATCTTTTGTCCTAACCGATAGACGAAGGGGCCTCGCGAAACCAAAAACTCTCGTCGAAAGCGCTTGGTTTCGCGTACAAGAATTCCGCCTTGCAGCGGGAATTCTTGTCGGTCCGTCTACGGTTTTTCGGGATCCGGCGGCGCCGCCGGATAGTGCCGATTTCCCCAGGGAGGATTTGAACCCCCACAAGCAGATCCAGAGTCTGCTGTGCTACCATTACACAACCGGGGAATGCCTTTCTTCGCTGCGAAAAATAACCCACCGCTCGGGTTTTAGTCAAGTCCCAAAGGCGACTTGACTAAGGGCCCCCCTGGTTTTCGGCACGAAAAAAACGGAGCCGATCCGGTCGCGGATCAATACGGATCAACATGGATCAATCGGTTTTTGCACCCGATTTCCGAATGTCGTACAGCTCAAGCTGCGGGCGCTCTTCGCCGTTCCAGCGGTTCACCGTGACCTTGAAAAGAACATCGACGTGGTCGTGATTGCGGAACGAAAAATCGCGTTCGAGGCGTTCGGCACCGTCCCAGAGCAGGGCAGGCCACTTGTAGGGCCCGAAATCGAGTGTGAGCTTCAGGTGGCTTTTGCCGGTTTTGCCTACTATCTGCGCGTCGACCATAGATACGTTTTTCGACATCAGGACGAGCTGGCGGTTTTCCTCGCCGTATGGCTCGAACCGTGCAGCGAGATCCTTGAGCCCGGGTTTGAGGAAATCGTGCGGCAACTCGGCGTCGATGCGAATCTCTTCCTCGGATTGGCCGAGATCGGCGCTCGACATGTACTCACCGGCCCGGCGCGCGAATTCGTCCCAGCGGTCGCGCTGCATCGAAAAACCCGCGGCGGCGTCATGGCCGCCGTAATCCGCGAAAAGATCGGCGCATGCGGCGAGAAGACCCGTGACGGGGAAGCCGCGCGCGCTGCGGATCGAACCGACGATTTCTCCGCTCGGTCTGAAGGCGGCGACCACCGCAGGCACCTTGAGGGCGCTCGTCACGCGGGAGGCGATGAGGCCGGTGATGCCCGGAGCGACAGCGCCAGAACCGACCAGCGCGAAACGCTCTCCATTGGCCTTGAGACTTTCCCGGGCGAGCGGCAGAACGGTTTCCCACGCTTCTCCGCCCAGTTTTCGCCGTTCCAGGTTCGCTTCCAGGATTTCGACCGCGGACGCGCTGCGCTCGGCCGGATCGTCGGAGAGAAAGAGCCGGGCGGCCAGGTCGGGCTTGCCCATTCGTCCGGCCGCGTTCACAACCGGAGTGACTTGCCATGCGATTTCGTGCGAGTCGAGAGGACGACCGCGCAGGCTGAGATTTTCGAGGAGTTCCCTGACGCCCTTACGCGGTTTTTCGTTCAGAAAGGCAAGGCCCCGTTTTACCAGAATGCGGTTTTCATCGCGCAGCGGCATGAGATCGGCCAGTGTACCGAGCGCGACGAGCTGCAAGGCTTCCGCATCGGCGCTTCCGTACAGACCGGCCTTTTCGTGGGCGAATGCGGCGAAAAGATCCGCGAACAGATCGATCTCGCCGTATTCGCCTTCGCGGTATCGGCCGAGAGGCGAAAGGGAAAGCAACTCATCCAGGTTCTTTCCGCGGCAGGAAGGCGAAACCGAGGCAACATCGCCCGATACGTCATAAAATCCGATTTCGACCGAAGTACCGAAAAGTTCCGCGGCGGCACGCAGCTGCTGCTTTTCGTTCCAGACGAATATCTGGCGGTCACCGAGAAAGCCCGCAAGTTTGACCGCCGCCGCGGCGCCTTCCTGCGGGCCGGCCAGGAATGAGAGCCTTCCCGTTTCGACGAGGTTGTGCAGTTTCAGCGCATCGATGGCGAAGGCGCCGGAGTCGGTGGGGCGCATGTGCAAGAGGGCGACAGGCTGTTTGTAGAGCCCCGAGCGGGCGAATTTGAGCGCGCAGACAAGCTTGTAGGCTACGCCGCAGCCAGCCAGATCGCGGAAGGGATAGCCGGAATCCTCGAGCTTGGGATCGATCACCGCGAGCGCTTCGGGCGGCGTTTCGGCTTGCAGACGGTGGTGGTCCGCGATGACCACATCGATGCCGAGTTCCGCGGCGCGCACTACTTCCGCATGGTTCGAAATGCCGCAGTCCACAGTGACGATGAGTGTTCCGCCGGCGGCCGCGAAGGTTTCGACGGCTTCGATCGACAGGCCGTACGGTTCGTCGCCGACCGGAATGCGCCAGGATGCATCCAGACCCAGTTCGAGCAGGGCTTCCGTGAGCAGTACGGTGGAACTCACGCCGTCGGAATCGCCGTCGCCGAATACGAGAACTTTTTCGCTCTCGTCCAGGGCCAGCAGAATGCGGTCAACCGCATCCTCCATCCTGTCGAACAGGAAGGGATTGCGCAGATGGCCGGGGTCGTCCTCGAGGTAGTAGAGAACCTGGGCGGGCTGGGTTATGCCTCTCCTCGCGAAGATCGAAGCGTCCAGGAGATCGATGCCGTAGCGTTTTGCCAGACCGCGCACCTGGGCCTGGTCGATTTCGCTCTTTACCCACTTCATGAGGCGGAAATTTCTTCGAGAATGAGACGGAGCGCTTCGGGCCTTCCGTCGGAGATGCGCAGGGCGGGGCGGACCAGAGCCATGGCCGGGCCAAGGCTGGCTTCGTCCTTGCCGTAGATCGTGGCCACGAGATCGCCCGCTTTTACCCGGTCGCCGCGTTTTTTTTCGAAAATAAACCCGACTTCGGGATGCACGGAATCGGCGGTCGTATTGCGCCCGACACCCAGATGCACGCCCGCGAGCCCCACCGCCCAAGCGTCGATCGATGCGATCCAGCCGTCGCGCGGCGCGCGCAGTTCCTCCCGGTACTTGGACCGCCATTTGCCGCGCAAGGCCAGCATCCTGGCCACGTCGCCGCCCTGGCGGCGCACGTTGGCGAGGAAAAGGTCCATGGCCTTGCCCGAATGCACCGCCTGCCTGCACGCGGCTTCGCCTTCGGTTATCGATGCCGCCAACCCGGAAACCACGAGCATCCAGCCACCGAGCCTGTAAGTGACTTCCATGAGGTCGGCGGAACCGTGCCCTTCGAGACAGTCGAGGGATTCCTCGATCTCGAAGAAATTACCCACCGTGCTGCCGAGGGGCTCCGACATATCGGTGATGACCGCAATGATGCGCCGCCCCATGGCCGTACCCGTATCGACGAGGCTATGGGCCAAAGCCCGAGCCTGCTCGGGTGTTTTCATGAAGGCTCCCGGGCCGCATTTGACATCGAATACCAACGAATCCGCGCCTTCCGCGACTTTCTTGGAAAGAATGGACGCGGTGATGAGAGGGACCGACTCGACCGTGCCCGTCACATCGCGCAGCGCGTACAGTTTTTTGTCGGCGGGAACGACCCTGGCGGTCTGCCCCGTCATGGCGTAGCCTTCGGCGAGAAGACCTTCGCGGAAACGCTCCTGGTCGAGCGTGGCGACATAGCCGGGAATGGATTCGAGTTTATCGAGCGTACCGCCCGTGTGGCCGAGGGCCCTGCCGGACATCATGGGAACGCGCGCGCCGCAGGCTGCCACCATGGGCGCGAGGGGAATGGAGACCTTGTCGCCTACGCCGCCCGTGGAGTGTTTGTCGACGAAGGGACCGGGAATGCCGGACAGATCCATCGTGTCCCCGGAACGGAGCATGAGGTCGGTCAGATCCGCGGTTTCGCGCGGCGTCATGCCGCGGAAGAAAATCGCCATCAGCAGGGCGGATACCTGATAGTCCGGAATAGAACCGGCGACATAGCCCGAGATTATCGAATCAAGTTCTTCCCTGGAAAGTTCGGCGCCCGACCGCTTCTTTGTAATGATGTCCACAGCTCTCATTGTCTATCCTCACTGCGGATCGGAGCGCGCCCCGCAAAAAAAATCGGCGTTTATGCTCAGTCCGCTCAACGTTCATATAACGTAAAAACCGGGGCCTTCCGATTCAGCCGCCCGCGGCGGATTGGAAAAAAATTTCTTCTCCAGTATATACCGCGCCACCGGGGCTTCGTCGAGCGCCGCCTCCCGCGCCCGATTCCCCAGTCAGTATCCGGCCAGCGTGTACAGTGGCGTCTCGGCCGCCCTGCGCGCGAGCGAAAACACGAGCGACTCGAGACTGTCCAGTGAAAGCTTGTCCAGCCCGGCGCGCAGGGCGGCCGCGAAGGGAAGACCTTCGGCCCGCATGAGCCAGCGCAGGGCGCCGGGTGAGACTTCGGTTTGGCCATTGGCCGTGTCCCTGGGATCCGAACCGCGCGGTTCCATGCCGTACGTACCGGTACGGGAAGCGCAAACAGGGCAAAGCAGCCCTTCCTGCAGCGGGTCGAGGAAAACCGCCGAGGGTCGGGCGTTCCGCCCGGCGGAATGCCCGCCTGAATCCTCGCCGGAAGGAAAGGCGGAAAGAGGGCGACCGCACGCGACACAGGCGTGAATGTCCGGCCCCAGCCCGATGATGACAAGGAGACGCCAGAGAAACAGAATTGTCGGATATACGGTTTGGTCGTCGTCGGCCTTATCGAGGGCTCGCAGAGTGTCGAGTGTGAGGGCCGTGACCTCGTCGAAATCGCCGCCGCCGCCCGAGCTTCTGATGAGCATTTCCGCGGCGACCGAAGCGCCCCAGAGTCGTTGCAGCGATTCCCGGATGCCCGTAAAGGACTCGATTACCTCGAAATCGCTCAATTTTCTGTAGTCCTTGACCGGATCGGCATAGATGAAGGCTCTGCCATGCACATAGGGCGATGCGAGAGAACGCAATTTGCTCCGCCCGCCTCCGAAGACGAAAGCGTCGACCAGTCCCGAATCGGCAGTCAGAAGGGTGAGTATCCGGTCGCCGGAAGGGCTTTCCCTGGACCTCAACACCACCGCATCGTGGATTCTATTGCGCTCTGCCATTTCCTGCCTTCAATCCACGATCCACCAGTGAATGCCGCCCGCTTCGCCTGATTTGAGTCTGTCCGCTTTTTCCTGCTCGATCCGGGCGGCCTCCCGCTTTTTATAGGACCGCGCCCAAAGCCACGCGCCTATGAATCCACCCAAGTGGGCGATATAGGCCACGCCGCCCGAGGAAAGGCCGGACAGTCCTCCCAGCACCTGGACAAGAAACCAGAGTCCGATGACCAGCCACGCCGAAAACGCGGTGGGAATAAAATTGAAAAGGAGGACGACGACACGGTTGCCGGGAAAGAGCGCAAGGTATGCGCCCAGTACGCCGGAAATCGCCGCCGAAGCGCCTACGAGAGGGGCGTTTGTGCCTCCGAAAGCAAAGCTTGCGCCGACATGCGCGAGCAGGCCCAGTATCCCCGAAAGGAGGTAGAGCGTCAGGTATCGTTTCTTTCCGATCCTGCATTCGACATTATCGCCGAAAATGCCCAGAAAGAGCATATTCCCGGCGAGATGCCCGAGACTCGCATGAGTGAACTGGGAAGTGATGAGGCTGAACAGGTCTTTGCCTGCGGCGATTTCGGCCGGAACGGTCGCGAGCGCCAGAGTGCGGTCGCCCCGCATGCCGAACCCCTGGTACAGGGCGAATACTGCGATATTGATGCCGATAATTGTCCAGGTCACGGTGGCGTGGCCGCGTTTACAGGTGTTTTCGTCGCCTATAGGTATCACTTGACGGACCTCCATTCATCACTGGAAGCTTTTCGAAAACCGGTCGGTTTTCGAAAAAACGGGCATGAATCAATATATCCGAAACGGGACCTCGCGGCCATCGCTTGAGCGCCCCGGAATCTTTGGGGCGACAGGCACGGGTTGAGGACCGAGGGCATTGCGTGGTATACAGTTCCATGCTTCGAGCGATGCTTTTCGATCTGGACAATACCCTTTATTCCGAATCGACCGGCATGGAAGACGGCGTTGTCCTGCGGATGAACGATTTCGTGGCCTCCTGGCTCGGAGTGTCGCACGAAGAGGGAATCCGGTTGCGCCGCGAGGGCGTCCGCCGTTACGGGACTTCGCTCGAATGGCTTATCAAGGAAAAGGGATTCAAAGACACGGAAGTCTATCTTCAGGCCGTCCACCCCGAAGGCGAGGAATGGTGCATCCGTCCCGATCCCGAACTGGGGCTTCTCCTCGACTCCATCCCTCTGCCCAAAGCGATACTCACCAACGCACCCCGGGAACATGCGGAACGGGTTCTGCGGAAATTGGGCATTTCCGATCGTTTCAAGACGATTTACGATCTCCGCTTCAATGGGCTCGTAGGCAAACCTGCGCCGGACGCTTTTCTGAAACCCTTGGCCGATTTCGGCTACAGCGTCGGTGAAACCCTGTTCATCGACGATTTGCCGAAATATGCGCGCGGTTACAGCGCCCTTGGCGGCAGGGCTGTCCTCAAGGACGAAGGCGATCGCTATGCCGACCAGGGTTTCGAGCGTATCCGGAGTCTTGCCGAACTTCCCGCGCTGCTCGCTCTCTGAGCGTTTTCACGAGCCCCGCTTTAATGCCTCCAATGCGATTCAGTGCTCTTTGGCGCGCCTGACGGCCGCGCCCGCCACCAGGGCCGCGAGCGTCACAAGGTAGGGGATGGCCAGGATAAAGTCCGGAGGAACGTCCAGGAAACCTTGCGCATAGTTCGAGAAAGCCTCCGCTCCCGCGAACAGCAGACATGCCGCAAGTATGCCTGCGGGGCGTCTTCCGCCCAGATAGATGGCCACAAGGGCGATCCAGCCCCGGCCGGAACTGATATTGGGCACATACGCGGACAGGTTCAGCGACAGATAGGACCCCGCAAGTCCGCAGGAGGCGCCCGATATCAGTATCGCGGCGAGCCTGTAGCGGTCGGGCTTGAGTCCGAGCGCCACGACAGCCTTGGGGTTGGAGCCGGTAGCGCGCAGCCGCATGCCGAAGGGTGTCCGGCGTATGACAACCCACGCGACGATCGCCGCCAGCCAGGAACTCATGGCAAGGATGTTCTGTCCGAAAAGCAGGGGCCCCAGCAGGGGAATACGCGACAATCCGGTTGTGACGACGGGGAGGTCGGGCAGTTCGAAAGGCACTACGCCCTTGGTGTTGAAAAGCTGTTGCGACAGCACGACGGTAATGCCGGAAGCGAGAAGGTTGGTCGCCAGTCCCGTGATGAATACGTTGGCTTTGAAACGCAGGGTGATTTCGCCATAGAGCAGCGCCGTCAAAGTCGATGCGGCCACGCCGATCGCGACGCCCAGCGCCAGATTCCCTGTCGCGGAGGCTCCGAGTATTCCGAAAAAGGCGCCGAGCGTGATCAATCCTTCCAGGGCGATATTGAGCATGCCGGTGAGTTCGGTGAAAAGGCCGCCCAACGCGGCGAACAGAAGCGGTGTCATGGCCGCCACGGCGCCCGACAGCATGGGAACGAGGTCCGTCGCGAAATTCATCGTTGCGCCTCCTCCTGTCGTGTCGCTGTGCGTCCGGTTCCGGCCTCGGTCTTTTTTTTCGCCCGTCTCCGGGATGGGCCGACCAGTTTTTCGGTGATTTTTGCGGTGATCAGGAAAAAGATGACCGATTGCACCACAGCCACGATTTCGGAGCTCACATTGGAGCCGACCATGACGCTTTTCGCGCCCGCTTCAAGATAGGCCAGGAAAAATGCCGAGGGGATTACGGCGAGCGGATTGTTGTGGGCGATCAACGCCACCGAAATGGCGCTCCAGCCGACGCCGCCCGAAAAGCCTTTCATAGCTTTGTAATACGAGCCCATGATCATCGCGGCGCCGGCCAGCCCGTGCAAAGCTCCCGACAGTCCCATCGGAAGCAGCGTGTACAGCCCGGTATCGATGCCGCAGTACTTGGCGAATTCGCCGTTCGATCCGAATACGCGCAGTTCATAGCCGAATCGCGTGCGGTCGAGGGCAAGTTTGGCGAGCAGGCATATCGCCAGTCCGAGGAATATTCCCGTGCTGAGCGATGAGGGCTGCATGATACGCGCAAAGCGTAGCGCGGGCGCTATCGCCATTGTGGTCTGGAAATTGCTCGATTGATCCTGGAAGGGGCCGGTGATGAGGTAATCCACGATAAGGACCACCGATGCGGAAATAAGGAAAGAGGAAATCAGTTCGTCCACACCGAGACTGCGCTTCAGCGCGCCCGAAACCGAGCCGATTCCGCCACCCGCCGCGGCTCCCGCGAGGGCGGCCAGAATCTGCACGATTACCGGCGGCGCGTCTGGCATCATGAGGCATACGACGACTGCGGCCAGGCCGCCCGCATATACCTGTCCCTCGCCGCCGAGATTGAAGTTCCGCGAAGCGAAGGCGAGGCTCACGCCGAGACCGGCCAGCATGAGGGGAACGGTGGAAGCGAGCATGTTGCCGAAGTAGTACTTGTTGCCGAAAGGGCTCAGGAAAAAGAGTCTCAGCGCGGCCGGGAAATCCTCGGCGAATATGAGGAGAAGGAGTATGGCCGCGGCGAAGGAGGCGGCGAGGGTAATGGCGAGGCCGGCAAATTTGCCGCCTACCGGCGATCTGC
This sequence comes from Rectinema sp., assembly GCA_039679665.1. GTDB lineage: Bacteria > Spirochaetota > Spirochaetia > Treponematales > Rectinemataceae > JBDKUJ01. Next base: position 8,908 of record JBDKUJ010000180.1, read on the forward strand.
GCGATCTGCGCGATCCGTGCGTTCGGGACGTTTCAGCCATGGATCGCCTCCTTTCCCGCCTCTGCGCCCCCGGGGGTCCCGGCGTTCCTGGCATTGCCGATATTACCGGCATTACCGGCATTACCGGTGTCCGCCGAATCGTCGGCCAGGCCCAGCATGTATTCGCCCAGGCGCTCCCGCGTGAGGCCGCCGTCGTTAGGAAGATCGCAGACAATCCTGCCGCGGTACATCACCGAAACCCTGTCCGAAAGTTCGAGGATTTCGTCGAGGTTGGACGAAAGCAGCAAAATTCCGGAACCCTTGTCCCTGGCTTCCAGAATCTTGCGGTAGACGAATTCGGTGGAAGCGATATCCAGTCCCCAGGTGGGTTCCGAAAAAATCAGAAGAAGGGGAGGCGGGTCGGAAAGCTCCCTGGCCAGGATGACCTTCTGGATGTTGCCTCCGGACAGTTCTCCGGCGGCCTGGGTCGCCGAACCTTTGATCGAAAAGTGGCCGATCGAGTTCTGCGTCGCGGCGAACGCGGCCTTCGAATCGAGGAGACCATGGGGGAAAAAGGCGCATCTGTCCAGGGCGATAAAATTTTCCGTGACACTGAGCGCCGTGCCGGCTCCGCGACGTATCCTGTCCGCAGGTACATACCCCACACCCTTGCCGCTTGTGGCGGGAAGACGTCTGCGGGGCAACGGCGAGCCACAGAGATCGATACGGCCGGAACTCGGTTTCCTGAATCCGCCGAGAACGTCTTCCAGTTCGCTTACGCCGTTTCCGGAGACGCCGCAGACCCCCAATACTTCGCCCCGGTTTACGTGCAGATCCACTCCGTCCAGCGCTTTGACCCCCTTGGCGCGTGACGACAGGCCGACGCCTTTCATGGCGAGCACAGGTTCCGGCCTGTATGCCGGCGAGGCCGTCCGCGAAAAATCGGAACAGCTCGCGGTGCCCATCATGAGGCAGGAAAGATCGTATTCCCCGATTTCGGCGGTCCGGAAACTGTCCACGGTCCTGCCTGCGCGCATCACGGTGACGGAATCCGAAATTTCCTTCACTTCCTTCACCTTGTGCGTGATCACGACGATAGTGTGTCCCGAGGCGCGAAGAATGCGCAGGGTATCGAAGAGTGCGCGGATTTCCTGTTCCGTCAGGACGGCGGTAGGTTCGTCCAGTATCAGTATCCGCGCGTTTCTGTGCAGCAGTTTTACGATTTCGAGCTGCTGCCGTTCGCCCACGCTCAAGGACGACGCAGGTCTGGCCGGATCGAGGGAAAATCCGTGGCGGTCCATCGTAGCGCGTACGGCGCGTTCCGCCTCCTTTGCGTCGTAGAGGAGTCCGCCCCATCGGGGCTCCGCACCGAGCACCACATTTTCGGCCACCGTGAAATCGTCGACCGTCATAAAGTGCTGGTGTACCATGCCGATTCCCAATTTCGACGCCCAGGCCGGGTTGGCTATCCGGACTTCCTTTCCGTCGAGAATGATCCTGCCCGAATCCGGTTTTTCGAGACCGTAGAGCACTCTCATGAGGGTCGTTTTACCGGCGCCGTTTTCGCCTACGAGAGCGTGTATCTCGCCCGGACCGACACGAAGCCGCGCTTTGTCGTTGGCGAGCGTATCGCTTGCGGCGTAGTACTTCGTGATTTCTTCCATCGCCAGTCCGACCATGGCCTCGCATACCTCCCTGAGCGCCTTCGATAAAGCCGTCCGGGAAGCGCCTTCGCGCTTCCCGGACGGCCTAGTCATGTTCGAAAATTTTGGGCCCTTCCGTCAGAGCATGGGCACCTTGAATTGCATTTTTCCTGACTTGATCTGGGCAACGACCGCGTCGACCTTGGCTCGCACGGAAGAGGGTACTCCCTGCACGTAGGAAGGATGCTTGTCCAGGAATTCGATGTAGCCGTCCTTCATTCCGACGACTTCCGCACTGCCGAAGGGGAGCTTGCCGTCCAGGGCAGCCTTGAGCTTCGTGTATGTCAACTCTTCCTGATGGAGGACCGTGCAGCCGAGAATGGTCTTGGGCGCCCGGGCGAATTCGTCGCCATCGAAGAATACGACATACTTGCCCGAATCCTCGGCGGTTTTGACCACGCCCTGGCTCGCCGAGCCGCAGATGGGCAGGATTATGTCCACGCCCGAAGAGAACATGCTCTTGGCCAGTTCCGCCGCCTTGGTGGCGTCGAACCAGTTGCCCACGACGCGTGTGTCGAGCTGGAAGGCCGGATCGGCGGCCTTGAGTCCCTGCTCGAAACCGGGCGCGATGAGTTTGTCCATGACAGGGTAGTGCTGTCCGATGATCAGGCCGACCTTTTTGTCGGGTGTGGCGCCGGGCAGCGAGCTCAGGGAGATGAGGCCGGCAAGATAGCCGGTGACGTAGCCCTGCTCGAGCTGGTTGTAGAGTACGGTGTAGAGGTTGGGATTCCCCGCCAGCTGGCCGTCCAGGCAGATGAACTTCTGCTTGGGGAACGCGGGCGAAATCTTGTTGATGAGGTCCGGCAGGGAGGGGTTGGAGGTGACAAGGTAATCGTATTCGCCGGTGGCGACGAGACTGGTCAGCTTTTCTTCCCATTCGGCCTGGTTGAAGCCCGCTTCATATATTTTGACCGAAGATCCGGGCGTTTCGGCCACCAGCTTTTCGACGCCTTTGGCCAAGCCGTCGTAGATGGGACTGCCCGCGCGCACGCCGGGAATGAAGACGGCGATCTTGGGCGGCTTTGCGAAAGCCGGTACCGCAAGAGCCAGCACCGCGATACATAAAAGCATAATTCTTTTCATGACGCCTCCTTCGATAAATCTACACCGATTCACTATTGACGTAAGATAAAACCTCACGTAAGATTTACTCTACCACAGGATCTAAAATGCGCAAGAGGAATTCGTAGACTATTATGAAGGATCGCGACGGAAACTACAAAATCGGCGACCTCGCCGCCATGTTCGGCCTCACCGTAAGGACAGTGCGGTATTATGAGGAACTCAGTCTCCTCAAGTCCAGCGATCGAAGTGAAGGGCTGCACCGGCGTTATCCCGAGAAAAATATAGTCTATCTGAAACGGATCGCACAGCTTAAATCCTACGGGCTGAGTCTGGGTGAAATCAAGGAATTCTTCTCGCTGGCGTCGCAGGATCGGTCGGGCGAAGCGTGCAGGCGACTTTTGATCCGCAAATACGGAGAAAGGATAGAGGACGAAGAGCGGATCGCACGCGAGGCGGAAGCGCGGCTCAAGGATCTTCGCTGGCATGTCCGCCAGCTGGAAACAGTGGAAAACTTCTTCGAATGCCCCGGAAGGCAATGCGGGACCTGCGATTTCGGCGAATGGTGCGAGATGAAGCTCGGCGGCGGAACGGACAATACGAGCGGGACAGACAGTGAGGAGGAACGATGAAAGCGGCGGTGTTGACGGCTCCTGAAAAATTTGAAATCCGGGAACTTCCCGATCCCGTCATTTCCGACGGCGAAATCCTCGTCAAGCTCAAGGCCTGCGGCATATGCACGCTTGAACAGCGCCTCTATACCGGTGCGATGAAAATGCCCCTGCCCATCATTCCCGGTCACGAAGCGGCCGGCGAAATAGTCGCGATCGGTCCTTCGGTCGTAGGCGATTTCCGCGTCGGCGGCAAGGCCGCCCTCGATCTGGTCTTGCGCTGCGGCGAATGCTACTACTGCCGCATCGGTAAATCCAATCTCTGCGCCAACCGTTTCAAAAAAGGGCAGCGCGTGCTGGGCGGCTTCGCGGAATATATAGCCGTACGCCCCTCGCAGGTGCATCCGATACCCGACAGCCTTTCCTATCGCGAAGCCGCTTTCGCCGAACCGCTGGCATGCTGCATCCATTCCCTCAAACGCCTCAAAGTCGCGATGACCGAGGATCTCCTTATCGTCGGCGCCGGCGTTATGGGCATGCTGCACCTGCTCGTGGGCCGCTGCATGGGCTTAAGGATCACGGTGAGCGATCCCGACCCCGCGCGCCGCGAAGTCGCCAAGGCGCTGGGCGCCGATTTCGTGATCGATCCTTCGGTTACTGACCTGCCGGCTTTCGCGAAGGAAATAACCGGCGGACTCGGCTATTCGTCCTGTGTGGTCACGAGCCCCGCGCCGGCCGCCTTCGCGACGGCGGTCGACGCGATGGCCAAGACCGCCAGGATCAATATCTACACTGCCTATGAAGAAAAGATGATTCTCCCCATCGACGCCAATGTGATCCACCGCCAGGAACTGCTCATCACAGGCACCGAGGGAAGACTCGAAGAAGATTTTCTGCAGTCGGTGCGTCTGCTGTCCTTCGGCAAGGTCGACGTGAAGCCGCTCGTAAGCGCTCTCACTTCGTTTTCGAAGATCGACGAGGGGTTCAGGATCGCTCTTTCCAAGCGTGCGTTCCGTGTGCTTCTGGAGCACGAGGCCCCATGATACTGGCCGTCGACATCGGAACCACATCCGTCAAGGCCGCGCTTTTCGACCGGAAGGGCGACTGTTTTGCCCTGGATTCCCGTGCCGTGGATCCCATCGCTTCGCCCGATCCTGTCGCGCATGAGGTACGTGCCGAGTCGTGGACCGAAGGGCTCGCCGCTCTCGTTCCGGCCCTCATCCATGCGGCGCATGACAATATCGCACGGCCTGCGGGTTCTGTCGGCCCGATCGAATGTATCGTCGTTTCAGGCAATGGACCGACTCTGGTTCCCGTCGATGCGGCGGGGAAACCGCTTGCGCCCGCCGTCACGTGGATGGACCGCCGCGCAGTGGAAGAAGCGGCCATGGCCGGCAAGGCCGCGGGGCGGTTCCTCGATCCTACCTACAACCTTCCCAAGGCGTTGCGATTCATGCGACGCAGGCCCGACATCTATGAGCGCACCGCGCATTTCTCGTCCTGCCCCGAGTATGTCTGCGGCAGTCTGACAGGCGAGTGGCGCAGCTTTCTCCCTGCGGAGGGATTCCAGCCCATCATCTGGGACGACGCGTCGATCCGCGCCTTAGGTCTGGATGCAGCCAAATTCCCGCCCTTCATCAGGCTCGGCAAGGTCGTGGGTAAGGTTACCGCCCGGGCTTCGGAAGCCTTCGGCCTTCCGGAAGGCATTCCTGTCGTCTCAGGCGGCCCCGATTTCGTGGTGTCCCTCATCGGAACCGCCACCACCAGACCCGGACGCGCATGCGACCGGGCGGGCACCTCCGAAGGCATCAATCTCTGCCATGCGGGAAGTTTTCCCGACGATACCCGACTTCTCGTGATGCCCCATGTCATCGAACCCCATCTGAACGTGTCGGGTGTGATCTCCACGTCCGGCAAGGCCGTTTCCTGGTTCAGGAAAGCCTCGGGCGACATCGCCGGAGACTATGAAGGCTTTTTCGAGGAAGTATGCCAGGTCGAACCCGGGGCTGGGCGCCTGTTGTTCCTGCCGTATCTTTCGGGCGAAAGGGCGCCTCTCTGGGATCCCGACGCGCGCGGTTCCTTCGTGGGGCTGACCCTGAACCACGGACGCGCGCAGATGGCGCGCGCCGTCGTCGAATCGACCGCTTTCGCCATGCGCGATGTAATCGACACGATGGAAAGCCTGGGCGGGCACGTTTCGGAAATGCGCGTGACAGGCAATCCGGCGCGGAATCCGGTGTGGAACCAGATCAAAGCCGACATCACGGGACGTCCTCTCGAAGTGCCGCGTTTTCCGCACGCCGAACTCATGGGCGATCTCTGCCTCGCCCTGACCGCTCTGGGCGAATACCCTGATCCCGCGGCGGCGGCCGAGTCTCTGGTCGTCGTGGAGCGGGTCCACGAACCGGATATTTCCCTCCGGGCTCTGTACGACAATCTTTTCGGTCTTTACAGGGAGAGTTATCGCTCCCTCAAACACGTATTCGCGGGACTGGCCGGGCCGGGCGCCGACGGCCGGGCCGGGTGACAGGAATAAAATGGCGGGAATAGCAGGACTGAAGGGAATAACAGGACTGAAGGGAATAACAGGAATAAAAGGAGCGACCATGTACGGCAAAGACATCCGCATGAACCGCATACTCAACAAATCGGACGGCCGGACTGTAGTCGTGGCCATAGACCACGGCGGAATCGCGGGTCCGGTAAAAGGCATCGAAAAGCCCGCCCTTCTTATCCGCGACTGCGTGGCGGCCGGCGCCGATGCGATCCTGGCCACCCGCGGAGTGGTGCGCGCAGCGATGGGCGAATGGGATCGCGGCACTTCCATCATTCTGAGACTGACCGGCGGCTTTACGGTGCTCGGCGGCGGATTCGAGGAAGAGATGATCTGTCCGCCCGAGACCGCCGCCGCCTATGGAGCCGACTGCGTCGCCATGACGGTGAAATTCGGCCATAAGCGGGAAGGCGAGTTCACGAAACAGGCTTCCCTCGCGATATGCGAGTGCGAGCGCCTGGGGCTTCCCGTCATGATCGAGGCTATGGCCAAGGCGGAAGGCAAGAAGTCCAACGATGCGGATGGCATCCGACTCGCCGCGCGCGCCGCGCAGGAAATCGGTGCGGATATCGTGAAAACCTACTATACGGGCGATCCGGATTCGTTCCGCCTCGTGGTGGAAGGCTGCCCCGTACCCATCGTGATCCTGGGCGGCGAGAAGAACGACAGTCTCAAAAGCCTTTTCGAGGATGTGTACTGGTCGATCCAGGCCGGAGG
>JBDKUJ010000181.1:0-3309 GCA_039679665.1 Rectinema sp.
CCGCCGATACCGATTATCAGGACCGTCGCGATCACCGCGAGCGTGCGGTTGTCGAAGAGGTCGACCTTGCGCTCGACCATGATCCCCACGCCCTGTACGGCGATGACGCCGAACAGATACACGGAAAGCCCGCCTATCACCGACCCCGGAATCGTATTGATGGCTGCCGAGAATTTTCCGAGGAAACTGAAGAGCATCGCGATCACCGAAGCCGCGATGATGACGGGCACCGAGAAAACCCTGGTTACCGCCATCGTGGAAAGATTCTCGCCGTAGTTGGTGCCGGCCGGCCCGCCGAAGAGCGAACTCACGATATCGCCCACTCCGTCGCCCATGAGATTGCGGCCGAGCATCCCCGAAATATTGTACGGCTTCTTGCCACGTTTTTCCGCAAGCTTGTTCACGTAGAGATCGATCTGGTACAAGTGCGCGGTCGATTCCGGAATCGTCGCGATCGCGATGGGCATTATCGCCGCCACAGCCACCCAGGACGGCACCGGAAGCGTGAAATGCGGCACCTGGAAAACCGACGCCGTGCTCACCGGGTTGAAGTCCACGATACCCAGGGCCAGCGAGAGAAGGTAGCCGGCCGCTATGCCGAACAGGATCGGCAGTTGGCCCAGAACCCCCTTCAGAAAGACCGAAGCGGCCACCGTGACACCGATCGTGACAAGGGATACCGCCCAGTTTCCGGCGGCGCCCTGCATCGCAGTGCCGGCAAGCGAGATACCGATCACGATCGCGATCGATCCGGTCAATTCGGGGGGGAGGACAAGGTCGACCTTGTCCTTGCCGAAACGATCGATGATCCAACCTGCCAGGATGGATACGAAGCCCGAGAGGATGATGCCGAACTGGGCCTGCCCGATGAGAGCGTCGGGAGCGTTCGCCCCGAACTCGCGCGCACCCGTGATCGACACGATGGCTGCGATATACGAGAAGGAAGAGCCGTAGTACAGCGGTATCTTGCCTTTGGTCACCGCCACGAAGCAGAGCGTGGCGAAACCCGACGCGAACACCGTCGTGGATACGTGGAACCCGGTCAGAAGAGCGACAAGCACCGTTGCGGGAAACATGACGATGAATTGCTGCAGCGCGAACAGGATCAACCTGCCGAACGACGGATACTCATCGGGGAGCAACCCCTCCCTGTCGTCACCAGGCCGGAACCCCAGCCTTTTCCAGAACCCTTTCGTCGAATCCATAACCCCTCCTCATACATCAGGACATAAAAAAAGGCCGTCCCCGAAAGGGACGGCCTTGCCGTTTACAAAAACCAGAACGCCTCCGCCGGACAGTTTGAATCTTCCGGCGGATCCGGAATCGAAAAGAATGCCCGCCGCGCGGCCTGCCGCGCCCGGGATTCCTGTATTCGTTCCGGGAATCTGCATATTGAGACTTTTTTTACCATGCCCCGAAGCCCGTGGCAAGCCCCCGGCACGCCTGATATACTCATTTCGATGCGATTCCTGAAACGACTTCTTCCCTGGTTCGTCATAGCGGCCGCCTTTGTCGTAGTCGTCTACATACCCGACACCGGCCCCGAGCGCTATACCGACCTCGCCTCGCTTTTCTCGACCGAAAGGGCCAGACAGGGCAACACGGGATATGCGGTCGCCGTCATACGCGACGGCGCCATCGTGTACAAGGAAGCCTTCGGCACCGACGGCGCGGGCAAGACTCTCGGACTCGATACGTCCATGTACCTGGGACCCTCCTCCGAAGTACTCACCGGCGCGCTCCTTTACTCCATGAGCCTGGACGGCACCCTATCGATGGATGACGACGTACGTTCCTATCTCTCCTGGTTTCCGGAAGTTCTGAGGAGCCGATTCTCATCCACGACAGGAGCGGAATCCGGCCCCATGAATTCGCTCGACGGATCCGTCAGCCTCCGGATTCTCGCAGCGCACGCCGTCGGGTTGAATGCAACGCAGTTCGCGAGCCTGGAGACCGATATCGAAGGCCTCGAAGCCGGCGATCTGGACGCCGGCCTCTTCTGGAAATCGCGAAACGCCCCCGGCGGCATCACACGTTCCCGACTCGCGTACAGAATCCTCGGAAAAGTGATCGAAAGGGCCGGCCAGGCCGACTTCAGCGATTTGCTTATGGAGAGAATTCTCATTCCCATGGGCATGCACGGTACGACCGCGGATCCCGGGACCCTGAAGGAAGTCGCGACAGGTTCGGGCCTTTTCTTCGGCCTGTCCTTTCCCTACGAATCCAGACTTCCGCCCGTGGCCGCCCCGGCCGACGGCATCGTATCGACTGCCGGAGATATGGCCCGCTTTCTTATGTATGTTTCATCGCCGCCGCGTTCCGGCGGCATAAAAACTCTCCCCGCCAAAGCGGTGAGTGCACTGTATCAGCCCATCCTGCCGGGAGGGGGCAACGGCTACGGCTGGAGGATTTCCGAGCAGGGCGGCGCCCGCCTCGTCTTCCAGGGCGGTTCCATCGAAGGATTTTCGTCGCGCATCGTCATGTGGCCAGAGCGGAGGGCGGGTATCATCATCCTTTCCTCGCAGGGCGGCGCGATACAGTCCAATCTGGTCCTGCCCATGCTTGCCGGAGCCGCCGAAAAAATCATGTTCGAAGGCTCGGCCCCGCGACTTTTCCCCATCGCACGGGCATTGGCTCTCCTCGCGGTAGGGTCGATCGTCTATCTGGCATCATTGTGCCTGCAGATTTCAGGCGCCTTCGGCTGGATGCGCAGGCTCAAAGACAGATGCGAAAGTTCCGGATCGAACTGGCGCCCCTGGTTCGCTGTTTTGCGCACGGCGGGCGGCATAGTCGTAAGGGCGGGCCTGCTGTACGCGGTTCCCCGGACTGTGGGCTGGTTGACGGGAACCAGATCGTCACTGCCCGACCTGTTCGCGCAGGAACCCGGCCTAAGCTCGGTGTTCGTGGCCGCATGCTGTCTCGGAGCCCTGCGGAACATCGCCAGACTGACCTGGATCGCAGACTCCGACCTCAGTCTGCGCCGGACCGGCCGCGGCAACCGCCACAACTGACCGCAAACCGCTTTTTCTACATCGCCTCGCCCAGATACGCCTTGCGAACCCGGTCATCAGCCAGGAGCGTCCTGCCCGGCCCTTCCAGGATGATCCTTCCCGTCTCGAGCACATAGCCGTAATCCGCGACCTCGAGAGCAGCCTTGGCGTTCTGCTCGATCAGGAGAACCGTCGTCCCGGCTTTGTTGATTTCGCGCACAATGTCGAAAATCATCTTGACGACGAGCGGCGCAAGGCCGAGCGAAGGCTCGTCCATCATGAGCAGCGTAGGCCGCGACATCAGCGCCCGGCCGACCGC
>JBDKUJ010000182.1:0-3404 GCA_039679665.1 Rectinema sp.
GACTGGCGCCGGCGTCCAGACATCGGGTTCCGGGTCCGGGCATTTTTCCCGCCAGAACGAGTGCCTCCCAAAGTTTGCGGTACGCCCGCGAAGGCGGCCCTTCGTGATCTTCCACAAACGCGAATTCCCCGTTCGGAAAAGGGCTGGAACATAGCGCCGATCCCATGAGCGTGTGTTCGTCGATCAGAGTGTATGCCCCCATCGGAACGGAGGGCGCGGCAAAGGGGAATGTCTTGGGCTTCAGGGGCAAAGGCGGCAGCTTTTCCGCGATCAGGGCGCTGCGCCTGTGCAGCCGCGCAGGGCAGGGTGCCCAATTGCGCTGGACGGATCGGAGCGCTTTCGCGGCGCCGGAAATGGAATCAAATTCAAGAATGAAGGGCTTTTCCCAGACGTTGCGCGTCCAGTACGGCTCTTTTGCCGTACTGCCTGCCGAGTCTGGCGTGCCAGGTGTATCGAGTGTATCGGGTGCGCCAGATGTGTTTGCGACCGGGGGGGGCGGCGAATCCGGGCTCTCGCTCCACACGCTCAGCAATTCGCCGTCGACGCGATTCGGCTCCGGAATCTCGGTCTCGAGAAGATGCAGGAAGCCTCGAGCCGCGTGATATACCTTGCCGTTCAATTCGCGCACAACCGGCAGTATCGCCGCGCGGCGGCGGAGGGTCAAGATCGAGCCGCGGCATGCGCGGGGTTTCCGCATCCTGCGTGGGCTTCGCATCCTGCGTGGGCTTCGCATTACATGAGGCGATGGCGGCGGGCTGCGGCGATTATTTTCGCGTGGTCGGGGTTTCGGTTCATGAAGTCGTCCAGCAGCAGGGAATCGTCGATCCTCGCGGCTCTCGTCTGCAGAGCCTTGAATGCGCGCGATATCGCCGAAGGGACGTCGAATCCGGGTGCGAGCCCCGCCGCCGCCAGATCGTACAACCAGTAAAGATACAGGTGCGCGAAAGGGTGGGGGTGGGCGATTCGGTCTTCTCTTGCGAATGATTGCAACAGCATGGCGGCTTCCAGCGGATCCGCATCGCCGGAAAGGCCGCCGCAATACGCATCCCATGCGATCGCTCTGTCCATAAGGAGGCTTCTATGCCCCGCGTAGCCTGCGTAGAGTCCTTCAAGACCCGAGTAGCCGTCGCGCCAGGAGAAGGGGCCCGCAGAAGCGAATCCCTGCCCCAGGGCTACGGCCGCATCGACGGCCAGACGGGACAGCTGTCTGGCTTCCGTTCTGTCGCCACGATCGAGCGCCGCTTCGGATGCGAAGCGCAAAGCTTCCGCATCGGCTCCTTCCCGGGGAGAAAGCGGCGGAACGGCATGGGACGCGGCCCCGGCCCACACGACAGCGCGGAACGCCGTTCTGTCCCGCGAAAACCTGTTCGCGAGAATTTCGGTGTCCCTGAACGCTTCATGAGCGGAATCCATCCTGCCCAATTCCATGTTCATGCGGCCGGTTGCAAAACGGACGGCGCAGAGCGCCTCGGGGTCGAGAGACCGGGCGGCTTTTTCCCCCGCAATTCCGAGCAGGAGGGCCGCCCTTCCGAAGTCGCCCATCAAAAAACTGCAGCCTGTTTCCTCGAGAAGCGACCTTGCGGCCTCGGCAGAATCCCGGGCGATTTCCGCCGTCTCGTAGGCATTGGAGAGATACGCAGCGCCCTGGATGAGCCTTCCCTGTGCCAGTTCACAGAGCCCGAGAATCCGCTGGACTACGGCTTCCTCGCGGGGCAGACCACGATTTTTCAGGGCCATGAGCGCGGCCTTTCCCCGGGCTGCCGAGTTCAGGGGGCGCCTTCCTTCGTATTCGGCGCAGGCTTCCGCAAGTGCTCGCAGTGCGATCGGTATGGCACCCGGCGGCGCATCCTTTTCGAACGCGGCGGCCGCATCCGCAAGGGGTTTGCCGTCTCCTGACGCGAGGGCCTTCGCAAAGCGTAACCAGGAAGCGATTTCATGGTCGGAAGGCTGGATCGGAGGATTTTCCGAATCCCCGTCCGAGGCTTCGGCCGCGGTGCAATCGAGAGCCAGCCGGACTCCTTCACCATCGTCGAAGCGGACGAAAGGCAGCAATCGTCGCAGCGCCGCGATTGAAGGGCGCAAGGTGCCGGAGAGGAGCGCGCCGCGGACCGCATCCGAAAAGCTTTCCGAAATCGCCCGTCCGGAATCGCTCAGAACGGATCCGAAATCAATTTCCGAAAATGCCGCCGGCATCGAGGCGTCGCCGGATGGTCCCATCATGAACCCTAAGCGGTCCAGGTAGCGTTCCAGAACGCGGACCGTGACGGCCGGGAAGCCGCAGGTTTCGATGAGCGCGTCCGTTCGGCGGGCTGATGGAAGTATCGATGCGAGCGATTTCAGGAGCAGGTACTCCGCGATTTCCCGCGGAAGCCTGCGCAGGACTGTCAGGGCCAGTTCACCCGTCGGAGTGTCCCTGTCGGGAGATTCTTCCGGTACCATCGTACCAAAGGCCGTCGAAGCGGTGAGCAGAGCGAGTCTGAGAGGATCCTGCGCGGCAGCCTGGGCTTTTTTCGCGGCGTCGCCGGAGTCCATTCTGCTTTGCGCCGATTCCGGTTTCCGCACCGGTTCCCGCAAAAGGGCGCCTTCCCTGAAGGATATCCGGCCGGATCTGAGGCTCTGGATGGTATCGAAAAAGGACAAGCCCGAGGTTCTGAGCGTCACGGCGTCCTTGAAATGCGCGTCGCGAGGCAGAGTCCTTCCCGAAAGCATGATCGGAGCCGCGTCGGCACCGCAGAGAGCGGACGCGGCTTCCAGCACGGAAAGGCATTCGCGGTGCAGGTACTCCGCATCGTGGACAATGCTGAAGGGCTCGATTTTTCGGGTTCGCATTTCGGCCGCTGACTTTGACAGGCAGTATGCGGTCGCTTCGGTGATGAGTTCGATCCGGTCGGCCGATTGTGAAGCCCGCCAGGGCGAGGCTGCAAGCCTTTCCACTGCCGCGGCCAGATCGTCCGGCCCGAAGTCGCGGCGTACTTCGCTTCCGGAGGCCGGTGTTTTCGGGAATTCCTTCAAACGCTCCGCGAAAAAGGCGTCGAGCGCGCGGAGCAGCGGGGAAAGCGGATTGGCTGCCCGCGGATCCGCGAATATGCGGAAAATGCTTTCGGAGGCGTATCCTTTCAGGGACGAGGCATAGCCTTCGATAAGGCGCGATGCGGTGTGGGGCGGGCCGAGTACCGCGATCAGCCGCAAGGTCCGCTCTCCGTTTCCAGCGCGCAAGAGCGATTCCTTCAGTCGCGCGATTTCTTCCGTACGCACCGGCGGTATAAGGGTGGCGATCCTGGACGACATGCCGAAGGCGGTGACCGGTCCAAAATCGGAGAAGGTGTCTTCGCCCGGAATGGAAGCGCCCGGGCCGAAAAGCGCGGCACACGCTTCCGCAGCCGCCTGCGACACTAAAACCGATC
>JBDKUJ010000183.1:0-4197 GCA_039679665.1 Rectinema sp.
CGCAGGATGATTCCTTCCTTGGCGACCTGGCCGAAGTATCCGAACGCTTCGAGCGCTACCGCAAGGGCGAAACCTGGTACAAAGGGCCCGCGAGCCCCGTCGTCGCCTATTTCTCGATGGAATACGGTATCGACGTATCTCTGCCCATCTACTCGGGCGGCCTCGGAATTCTCTCGGGCGATCACATGAAGACTTCAGGCGATCTCGGCCTCCCCCTGGTGGGCGTGGGCCTCCTCTATCGCCAGGGCTACTTCAAGCAATATCTCAACCAGGACGGATTCCAGCAGGAGTCATATCCCGAGAACGACTGGTACAACATGCCGGTACGTCGCTGTCTCGACGCCGGCGGAAACCCGATACTCGTCGCCGTCGACCTGGCGGGCAGGAATGTTGCGGCCGCCATCTGGGAAGTCAAAGTGGGAAGGGCTAGCCTCTTCCTCCTGGACAGCAACATTCCCGAGAATTCACCCGAGGACCGCCTTATCACCGCCACGCTCTACGGCGGGGACAAGGACATGCGCATCCAGCAGGAACTTCTCCTCGGCGTGGGCGGCATCCGGGCTCTGGCGGCGCTTGGTATCAAAACGGGCGCCACGCACATGAATGAAGGCCATTCCGCCTTCCTCGCCTTCGAAAGGATACGCGTCCTCATGGCGGAAAAGGGATTGAGCTTCGCCCAGGCATCGCAAGCCTTTATCGCCACCAATATTTTCACGACCCATACCCCGGTACCTGCCGGCAACGAGCGCTTCGGCCTCGATCTCATGGAAAAGTATTTCCGGTCATGGACTTCGATTCTCGCTCTGGACTGGAATTCCTTCCTCGCCCTGGGCAGGGAAAAACCTGAAGACTCGAACGAAAGCTTCTGCATGACCGTACTCGCCCTGAAACTGTCCGCCTACGCCAACGGAGTATCGGCCTTGCACGGCGAAGTCTCCCGCAGCATGTGGGCGGGCCTGTGGCCGGGGCTCCATCCGTCCGAAACCCCCATCGGCCACGTCACCAACGGCGTGCATCCGCGCACCTGGATAAGCCATGACATGCTCGACCTTCTCGACCGCTACCTCGGACCGAAGTTCAACGACGAGCCGGCCGCGCGTGAAGTCTGGAACCGGATGGACCGCGTGTCCGACGAAGAGCTCTGGCGCACCCACGAGCGGCGCCGCGAACGCCTGACCGCCTTTGCGCGCGGCCGGCTGAAATCAGCCATGGAGCGGAACGGCGCCTCCGACCTCGACCTGCGCGGCGCGGACGATGCCCTGTCGCCTTATGCGCTCACCCTGTCTTTTGCGCGGAGATTCGCCACCTATAAACGCGGCAATCTCCTCCTGCGCGATCCGGATCGGCTTCTGCGCCTGCTTTCCGACAAGGACCGTCCCCTGCAGATCATTTTTGCGGGCAAGGCGCATCCGCACGACATCCCCGGCAAGGAACTGATACGCGAGCTTGTGCATTTCTCGCGCCGCGAAGACGTGCGCGGCCGTCTGGTGTTTCTGGAAGACTACGACATGACGATCGCGCGCTATCTCACTTCGGGATCCGACGTCTGGCTCAACACGCCCCGCCGTCCCCTTGAGGCTTCGGGCACTTCCGGCATGAAGGCGGGCATGAACGGCGTCCTCAACTGCTCGGTGCTCGACGGCTGGTGGGCGGAAGGCTACCGTCCCGACATCGGTTGGGCGGTAGGCTCGGGCGAAGAATACCGCGACGAAGAGCTGCAGGACCGGATCGAGTGCGATGATCTCTACGATCTGCTCGAGCGCGAGATCGTGCCCATGTTCTACCGCCGCGGGCGCGACAATCTGCCCAAGGAATGGATCGCGAGGATGCGCGCCTCGATGCGCGAAACGGGCAAGGCCTTTTCGAGCCACAGAATGCTCGAGGAGTACCACAACAACTATTACAGGCCGGCCCTCGCTTCGGCGGTCGCGCTCGACGCCGCGGATTACGCCCCGGCGCGCGAACTTTCGGATTATCTGGACAAAGTCCGCAGGGCATGGAATGGCGTACGCGTACTCGAGATGGGTACCGACGCTCCCCCCGTCATCGACAGAGGCACGGTCGTCACCGTGTCGGCTGTGGTCGAACTCGCGGGTCTGGATCCTGCCGAGGTTCTGGTCGAGTGTTTCCGCGGCGCCCTGGATGCCTCAGGCGCCATCGCCGATCCCGAGCGCGCCGAAATGCTGCCTTCGGGGCGCTCAGGCAACGCCTGGCGCTATTCGGTGGGCGTCAATGGCTCCCGGACCGGCCAGATCGGCTACTCTGTACGTGTCCTGCCCCGCCATCCGGCTCTTGGCTCGCGTTTTGTGCCGGGGCTGCTGCGCTGGGCGTGAGGTTCCTTTTTTGAAAATTCGGACAGGCTAGCCGGATAGGTAACAGAATTTTGATATGATCTGTAGCGTGAATTTGAATCGCAGAAGCCGAGTGTGTGCGTTGCATAGGTATGATGAACCCATGTACAATCGATTGGGAGAGAGCAATGCCCATAAGCGATTTTTCCGAAGAAATCCTTTCGAAATATGAAATATATGAGTGGAAACACTCGATAGCCATATTGAAGAATGATTTTCCATCCGAATGGACCGATTTGCTGGATCTTTTACAGTCCATCAAAATAAAACGTTCATGGATCACTACGCCGGGAGGAAGCAAATCGCCCCTTGCCGAGTGGATAGACGATTTCATGTCCAAACGGGGATGGGTTGAAAAAAAATTCCTGACATCGGTTATTGTGGATGATTCACGTATGGACAGTCCAACGCATAAAGTCGACAGCTATAAGAATCGTATCGCTGTCGAACTTGAATGGAACAATAAAGATCCATTCTATGATCGGGATTTAAACAACTTCAGGCTTCTTTTTGACCTGCGTGCCATCAGCGTAGGAGTGATTATTACTCGGTGCGACGAGTTGCAGGAAATTTTCGACAGACTCGGGCGGAGAACATCGTATGGGAATTCCACCACACATATATCGAAGCTATTACCAAAAATAGAGGGTGGAGGAGGAGCGGGCTGTCCGATATTGGCTATCGGGATGACGAAGGCTCTGTACGAGGAGGATTGAGTGGGTGCGGCTGAGGATTTTTCGAGATTCATTGCCGGTCGCAGGTTTTCTACAATCCTGGCCGATCCGCCGTGGCGTTTTCTTAATCGCACCGGGAAAGTGGCACCGGAGCATAAACGTCTAAACCGCTATAGTACTCTTGGTACCAAGGAAATATGTTCCATTCCCGTATCCGAGGCTGCCGATATACCGTCGCATTTGTACCTTTGGGTTCCCAATGCATTGCTTCCTGACGGATTGGATGTCATGAAAGCTTGGGGATTTACGTACAAGGGCAATATCGTTTGGCATAAAATCCGGAAGGATGGCGGCCCCGATGGACGTGGCGTCGGATTTTACTTCAGAAATACTACCGAGCTTCTCCTCTTTGGAATAAGAGGAACGATGAGAACATTGCCACCGGGAAGAAGCCAGGTGAACATAATTAAATCGATGAAACAGGAGCATTCGCGCAAACCGGATGCCCAATATGACATTATCCAGGCATGCAGCCCCGGTCCCTATCTTGAAATGTTTGCGCGTGGAAAGCGCGAGGGCTGGACACTATGGGGCGATCAGGCCGATGAATATGAAATTTCCTGGGATACCTATAAAAACAACAGCGAATCCGTGAAAAAGCAAAAATCCGGAAATAAGCGCGGTATACAGCCATTGCTTGAAGTCGGGGAAAGGCCGAAACGGTAAATCTGCGGGTATCTTGGCCATACTTCACCAGTGCTTCATCGATCCGTATACTCTTCTAAAGATAGTTTGCGTTATCATCTAAAGCGCTGCTTATCAGTCCTAAAAAAGTATCGATGTTGTAGTTGTTTCGAATTGTGCCATCATGGCTTTCCTGCACCTTCTTTCGTCGCCTGCAACATTTCCAACGCGCTTCTTGTGGAGTTCGATCCCGAGACGAATGACTTTTAGTACCGGCAGCAGATATACCTCGATTATTTATTGCACACTAAAATTACCCGAAGTTGCAAAGTAGTGCGTACACGACGGAAAAGAAACCGGAAACGGCGAACACTTTCCCCGAGACAGGACCAGGCTCTAAGCATAATACCTAGGCGACTTCCCAATATGCCTATTTCTCGCCGCCTTCTTCCATGAAATCATTCATATGCTTTACAAAACGGCAAATA
>JBDKUJ010000184.1:0-6206 GCA_039679665.1 Rectinema sp.
GACATGACCATCGCCAGAGGCAGGCTGCCTGAAGGAAATTCGCCCAGGAACACCGATTCGAAAAAAGGTTTGTCGGTATCGAGCGCCGAGAGACCTATCGCCGCGGAATTCGTGCGCTTAAGGACCATTTCGAGCGTTTTTTGGTCCAGAACCGCTGCGCCGGCGGCCTTGTCTCCCTTTGCGGCGCCGTTCACAGTCCTGTTCGCGGTCGCGACAACGGTAGCGAACAGCTTGTCCATGCGCTCGGGCCCGAGCGTAACGGCGATATCGCGGGCGGCCGTTCCCGAAAGGCGGATGTAGGCTTGGGCATCCCTTTCCAGATAGAGCGCCGGGTTGGAATTCGATACTCCCTTGGGAACGGTTGCGCATCCGGCGAAGACAATAAGAAGCAGGACAAGCCCCAGCGGGGCGCGGAAATTCGACATCAAATACCTCTCTTGCTGAATGATCGGCGACATTCGTTCCTGTGCTCGCGGGCTGCCGCATTCCATCGCCCGAAATGCGAATCCCGCCAGAGTGCGCCGGGAATCGTTCCCTTCACCGGCCTGGACGAATCGTTCCGGCCTCGGCCGGCCGAAGCGGCGAGCCAGGCTATACGGTCGTATCCTGAAAGAATAGCGGAATCGGCGTTCGGCATGGTGGCTCCCGCGGCGCGCGGCCAGGCGCCGCGTTCGTAGGGAGGGACGTCGAGGTCGACGATATAGTTGAAGCTTCTCGTCGAAGAATCTTTTGCGCGATGGGAATTTTTCCAGATGCGTTCAAGCTTGTCCAGGACAAAATATTCGTCGTCAAAACTGCGGTGCCTGCTCGCGGCGAGAAATCGATAGATCATGCGGGCCGCTGCGAGGAATCGGTCGGCATTGTCGATCTTGCCGATATCGGGCCTGAGCCTGGAGTCCCGCCAGATAGTCTGCGGATCATCGGGCATTGAAAGCGCCTGCAAGTGTCCGACGGCCGGCAGGATCGAATCGCGGTCCATGGCATTGGCGGGCTCCGTGTCGCCCGAAAAATTCTGGTGAGCCCATGTGTCGGCATAGGGGTGCAGGGCTATGCCGATACGATAGGGATCGCCCGTACGCAGGGCTGCGATAAGGATTTCCCTCGCCAAAGGACTGTCCGGCGTTACGGCGTGCGGCCCCGCTTTTCCGTCGGTTCGCGCATTCGAAGCCGCGCCCGGGTCGCCGGGAATGAAGTGGAAGGGGAGGTAGATGTCGCGCCGGACGGATTCGTCCCAGAACAGATAGTTCTGCGTCACTTCGGTGAGAAAATCGCCTTCGGGATCGCGGACTCGCCAGGGTGAAGTGCATTCGTCGACCATCTGGCTCGATACGGCGATCGCAAGAGCTTCCGCGGAAGGATATCCCGAAGAGGCGCAAAGATAGTACAGCGTGTAGTAATGAAATTCTATGTTCATTGACTCCCCGAAGTATGCCGCGGCGGAGCGGCCGCGACAATCCCGCAATCGCGACAATCCCTCGACAGCGACAGGATCGTTTCGGGCGGCGCATGGCGTCCGGTACGGCAGGAAAATTTTCCGGCGTCCGGGAGAAAGCGCTCGCCTGGAACAGGGATGGATGTTAGGATGAGTGTCAGGATTGAGTGTCAGAATTGAGTGTCAGGATGGCGCCCGGGATGATTTTCCCGGACGGACGTGCAAGGAGGCTTCATGGCGGTGGAAAAAACGTTTGCCATGCTCAAACCCGGCGTGCTCTCGCGCAGGATAGCCGGTGAAATCCTCACCCGGATCGAGCGCAAGGGCTTCGACCTGGTCGCCGCCAAATTGCTGGTGATTCCACGCGCTCTCGCGGAACGGCACTATGCGGAGCACCGCGACAAACCCTTTTTCGGCGAGCTGGTCGACTATATCTGTTCAGGCCCCGTGCTGGCCATGGTGCTTAAGGGGGACGGAGCGATCCGCATCCTGCGCTCCCTCTGCGGCCCCACCAAAGCCGAAGAAGCGGCGCCCGGCACTATCCGCGGAGATTACGCCCTGCATACTGGGCTCAATATCATCCACGCCTCCGATTCTCCGGAGGCGGCGGAACGCGAAATCGCGCTTTTCTTCAAACCCGAAGAACTCATAGACTGGAAGGATGGAAATGATGGCTGGATCTGAAAATCTCCCCCTATGGAACCTCGACGAAGTCTATCCGGGATTCGACTCGGACAAGTATCTCGACGCCAAGAAACGCGCCGCATCGATCTCCGGGCGCTCGACGGCTTTTTTTGCCCGCGGAGTCGAGGGCGACTTGGGCGATTGGCTCGTCACTGCCCTCGCTTTGAACGATGAGGCGGGCTCGCTTTTCGGCACGCTGGGCGCTTACGCCTATGCGCGCTATTCGACCGCCACCAGGGACGAGGCGGCGATGGCCGAACTCAATGCCGTCGAAGCCCTGCAGCTCGGCATCAAAAAAGCTTCGGTGCTTTTCCGTAACGCCATCGCCGCCCGTCGCGACGATATCGTCGCATTGGTCGACAGCGACCCCCGGTTTGCGAGCTACGCGTTCCACGTCAAGGAAGAGATATTCTGGCAGTCCAAACAGATGTCGCCCGAGCTGGAGGACCTCGCCGAAGACCTCGGGCGCTCCGGCGCCGATGCCTGGTCGAGGCTTCAGGAAACAGTCAGCTCCAATGCTTCGGTCCTCTGGGACGAAGCGACGGGCGAGCGCAAAACCGTGGTGCAATTGCGCAATCTGGCGTATGACCCCGACAGGAAAGTGCGTGAAAAAGCATACAATCTCGAGCTGGACGCCTGGAAAGCGGTCGAAATTCCCGTGGCTTCGGCTCTCAACGGGGTCAAAGGCTCGGTGAACGCGCTGAACGCCCGCCGCGGCTGGAAGGATGCGCTCGAAAAGTCGACCGCGCAGGCGCGGATCAGCCGGGCAACGCTGGATTCCCTCATTCTCGCCATGGAAGAGTCCCTTCCGGTCTGGCGGCGCTATCTTAAGGCCAAGGCGACACTGCTGAGCGTCAAGGCTTGCGCGTTCTACGATCTTTTCGCGCCGGCCGCACTTCCCGGCGCGGCCGAAGTCGCGCTGCCCAGCTTTACCTGGGACCAGGCGCGAGAATTCATCTTCGACAAATTCTCGTCCTTCGATCCCGCCATGGGTGACTTTGCCGCCCGGGCATTCGCCGGGAACTGGATCGACGCCCGACCGCGCGAAGGCAAGGTGGGCGGCGCCTATTGCACCGATTTCCCCGACGCGGGCGTCGCGCGCGTGTTGTGCAATTTCGACGGCTCCTTCTCGGCCCTCGGCACGGTAGCGCACGAACTCGGGCACGCCTGGCATCACGAATGCATCAAGGACAAGCCCTGGGCGATACAGCAATATCCCATGACCCTGGCCGAAACCGCCTCCATTTTTGCCGAAACCGTGGTGTCCGAAGCCGCCTTGAAGGCCGCCGCCCCATCCGGGCGCCTTCCCCTCATCGAGAGCCATCTGCAGGACGCCTGCCAGGTCATCGTCGACATTCTGTCGCGCTTTTACTTCGAGCGCGCTATCCATGAAGCCCGGCAGGAAGGTGAACTCTCGGCCGACCGCTTCTGCGAACTCATGCTGGATGCGCAGACCAGAACCTACGGCGAAGGCCTCGATCCTGAAAAACGGCACAAGTACATGTGGGCGGTGAAGGGGCATTATTATATCCCGTCGCTTTCCTACTATAATTTTCCCTATGCCTTCGGCCAGCTTTTCGGGTTGGGGCTCTATGAACGCTATCGCGAGGAAGGCCAGTCTTTCGCGGCCGCGTATCGCGACCTTCTCGCGCGCACAGGTTCGGCTTCCGCGGTCGATGTCGCGGCTTCCGCGGGTTTCGACATCGAAAAGCCCGACTTCTGGCGCTCATCCCTGCGGATTTTCGAGCGCCAGACCGCGGAGTTCGAGGCTTTGACAGTGAAGGCGGTCGCGACAGCGAAGGCGACTGCGGGGGCGAATCGCTGAACTGATAGCCGCGGGCGTGCTGCACTGACGGTCAGTAACCGTCGGCGCGGCACCGCATTGTGCGGTCTGGCGCGCCGCGCGGTGCCGGAGTTCGCCCCGCGGTTCCTTCCCCTGTCAGTTCCAGCCGATGAGCTGGAGTAGTTTGCCGAATGTGCCGCTCTCGATCATTATGTAAATTCCGAGGGCGATATACACGATGGGAACGATGATCTTTTCGTATTTCTCCAGAGTGTTCGAAATCAGACGAATGGTCGACAGTTTATATCCCAGGTAGCAGAGGACTGTCGTGGCGACCGCAAAGACGAGAAGGGCGACGAGTATCGCTCCGACCGACAGCGACGCAAAATAGGGAATGTACACGCCGAGGTTGTCTCCGCCGGAAGCGATCGTGATCAGCGTAATGGTCCAGAAAAGGCGGCTGGATTTTCTGGCTTCCATTTTTTCGGCCAGTTCGCCCGCTTCGTCTTCCCCGTCGTCATCATCGCCCTTAACGGCTACCCGTATTCCCAGGATGATGGGGACCAATCCGAGGAAGCCGATCATCCATTCTTCGGGGATGAAATGCAGAACGTACGCGGCCAGCAGGCTCACCGCCACCAGAATGGCGGTTCCCAGATACTGTCCCCCAACGATATGGGTGATGCCCTTTTTTGTCCGGACTTGCGAAAACAGGATCGTCAGAATCAACAGATAGTCGATGCTTGTCGCCACAAAAACGGCTATTGACGAAACGATAGTCTGAATCATTGCAGTCTCCTTATTCTTCGGTTCTGGCAGTGCCGCATCTGACGATGCCGCCGGACTTTTTGGACAGCTCCAGCATTTCATGCGCATATCCGCCGGACAGCGAATAGAACACGATTTTGCCGTCTTTCCGGTATTTCACCAATTCGGCTTTTTTCAGCATTCTGAGCTGATGCGATATCGCCGACTTTGTCATGCCCAACAGGACCGCCAGATCGCATACGCATAGTTCATGAAGATCGAGCGCCCACAGAATCTGAAGCCTTGTCCGGTCGCTGACTGCTTTCGACTTCGCAACGATTCCATCCAGGTTTTCTTTGTCCGGCATGGCCGTCTTCACTTTTTCCACGATATCCCGGTGGATTACGTTGCAGTCACAGACATCGTCGTATTTTCTCATCGCCGCGGGCTTCCATATTTCATAGCGATCTCTTTACGATTGAATACTCATTCAACCGTTTTAAGTCTAACCGATGTACAATTCACCCGTCAAGAGGGAATACACATTTCGGGGCGCTCAGGTACGGCGCATAGCGCTCATCGCTCGCCCCGAGACTCCGTCTGTCTCCGGAAGCTGCGCGCCGCGCGGCTTATACTCCGCCATTTGGCTTTCTCCGCCGCGGCGGCAGCCCGGTCGGTCCTGCGGTCCAGGAACGAGGTTTCGCGTCTGAGCTTGAGCCAGCGTTCGAAACGCGACGCCTCGAGTTTCCCCTCATCCAGGGCCGCGCGTACCGCGCAGCCGGGCTCGTCTCCATGGACGCAGTCCCTGAACCGGCAGGCGCGGGCGAACGCGGCGATTTCGGGAAACACTGCGTCCAGGTCTTCTTCGTCCGCCCAGAGCTGGACTTCACGCACGCCGGGGCTGTCCACGACGATCGCGCCGGAATCCAGAAGGTACAGTTCGCGGTGTGTCGTCGTGTGGCGACCTTTGTCGTCGCCCGATCTGACGGGGAGGGTGGTCGCCGCTTCGCCGCCTGCGAGCGCGTTGAGAAGCGTCGATTTTCCGACGCCCGAGGAGCCCAGGAGAACCACGGTTTCGCCGGGCTTCAGCCAGGGCTTCAAGGCTTCCAGCCCGAGGCCGGCGGTTGCGCACAGCGCCGCGACGGGGGCTCCGCCCGATACCGCTTCCAGGCCCTCGATGAGAGGCCCGGGGTCGGCGACCAGGTCCGTTTTCGTAAGGAGGACAACCGCCTGCGCGCCTGAGTCTTCGGCCAGCGCCAGAAACCGCTCGACACGGCCCGGCGAATAATCGCCGCCGCAGGCGGTCATCGCGAAGACGGTGTCGATGTTGGCCGCCAGCGGCTGCATGGACCGCGCATCCCGGTATCGCAGACCCGGTGCCTTGCGCGCGAGCAGGCTTTTCCGCGGCAGGAGCGCTACGGGCAGCCACAGCGACTCGCCGGCCGCCCCCATGCCCACTTCGCGAACGAGGAGCCAGTCGCCGGGCGCAGGCATGTCTTCGGGAAGCGCCACTCCTTCGGCGAAAGCGCCCGTAAGCAGGATGCGTCCTTCCGGATTCGG
>JBDKUJ010000185.1:0-14053 GCA_039679665.1 Rectinema sp.
CGCCTGGATTCGGCGGGATACGTCGTATATTCCTGTACGAGCGCGTAGACCGAATCGCCGTCGATTTCATGCTTCCCTTTGGTCAGAGATGCCAGATCGGCGGATCGGAGAAAGGCGAATGCGGTGGCGAATCTTTCGCTCAGGCAATCATAGCGGTCGGATCGTTCGATGCTATCAGCTATCATAATTCCTCCATGCTCAAGGTTCAGGCGACCAGACTGGCCACGAATGGAATCGTAACAATTGAAAGTATGGTGGAAACGAAAACGGTACGCGACGCAAGTGCGACATCTCCGCCGTATCGTGCCGCGAATATGACCGATTGCGCCGCCGCAGGCATGGCTATGAGCAGAAGAGCGACATCGAATGCCATTCCCGACACGCCGGAGAGGCGAATCACACCGAAAAACAAGGCCGGCATCACGGCGAGGCGCATCGCGCTCCCGATCCAAACGGCTTTCCCCGACAGCAGCCCCCGGAGGGGAACGTCAGCGAGCGTCGCACCTACCAGGACCATGGAAAGAGGCGTCGTAGTCCCGGCCATGAGATTGATCGCTTCATTGACCGCGACGGGGAGGGAAAAGGGCAGGAGCCAGACAACGATCCCTATCAGGGTACCGATCGTGCCCGGATTCAGGAGCACGCGCCTGAGGCCGGCCATGGTTTTTCTGGCACCCGGACCGTCTTCGCTTTGCGAATCCTTCCCGCCGCCGGAACCTGCGAAAAGCGACAGGCCGTAGGTCCAGATAAAGGCGGTGAATATCACCAGATACATCGACGTGAACATTACGCCGCTCTTGCCGAAGACACTTTCGGCCACAGGGAAGCCCATGAATCCGCAGTTGCTGAACACGGTGACATACGAAAGCACTTTGCGCTCCGGCGAAGGAAATTTCCGGTACGCCAGGGTCGCGAAAAGGATTCCGGCGACGTGAATCCCGATCGCAATAAGCGCCATTTTCCCCAATTCGGGGAGTGCGGAACGCGAGATGCTCCGGTCGAAACTGGAGATCACGGTTGCGGGAAGGGCTACGCTGAGCAGAAAAGACGACAGGCCGCGCACAAAGGATGCGTCCATCACCTTGGCTTTCTTCGCGACAAATCCCGAGGCCATGAGGAGAAAAACCGCAACGACCCGCATCGTCACCATCAGGAAAGGCCTTTCTCCGCCTTTGAAACAGCGACTGAAATCGCAACCGACAGAGCCGCCGCGAGCCTGGCATTATTCTTGACCAAAGCGATATTGGCTTCGAGGCTATTGCCGTCGGTGAGTTCCGAAACTTTCGCCAGGAGGAAGGGAGTCACTTCTTTGCCCTTGATGCCGGCTTCATTGGCCAGAGCGATGGCTTGCGAGATGACATCGCCTATCGCGGCGGGGTCCATCGACCATTCTTCGGGGATCGGATTGGCGATAATGGCGCCGCCTTCCAGTCCGCAGTCCCATTTGGCCAGGAGAAGCGAAGCGATTTCCTCCGGACTCTCTGCGCGTTCTTCGAGGTACAAGCCCGATTTACTCGTGTAGAAAGCGGGCAATTCGGAAGTGCGGTATCCGATGACGGGTACGCCCCGCGTTTCCAGGTATTCGAGCGTCATCGGAAGATCGAGTATGGCTTTGGCGCCCGCGCAGACGACGGCGACCGAAGTGTGGGCAAGCTCTTCGAGATCGGCCGATACATCCCAGCTTTGCCCGGCGCCGCGGTGTACGCCGCCGATCCCGCCCGTCGCGAATACGCGAATCCCCGCCATCGAGGCGACGATCATGGTACCCGCCACTGTGGTCGCTCCTATGCCGCCCGAAACGAGGAGTCGCGGAATATCCCGGCGCGACGCCTTGACCGCGGAATGGCCCGCTCTGGCGAGACGCTCCAGTTCGCTCCGGGACAGACCGGCCTTGAGCTTGCCGCCCAGAATGGCCACGGTGGCGGGCACGGCGCCCGCGGCCCGCACTTCGGCTTCCACTTCCAGGGCGGTTTCGAGGTTTTTCGGCCAGGGCATGCCGTGGCTGATGATCGTGGATTCGAGGGCCACAACGGGGCGCCCATTTTCGAGGGCTTCCGCCACTTCGGGAACGATCTCAAGTCTGGAATTCATCGTTTTTCCTCCGCATCATGCAGAATGAACGCGGCGAGCTCGAGCAGCCCCTCCGCCGACATCTCCGGATTCACCGGGCTTTCCGACGCCGCGGCGATGAGGGCGGCGGCAAGTGCGCATGCCGCCTTTTCTTTCGGAGCGAAGCCAGAGAGAGCCGCGGCGGCAAGGGCGGCGCATGCCGCGTCTCCCGCTCCCGAACGGCTGACGGTATGCGGCCGGCGGCCGGGTTCCGGAAGCTCCAGCGAGCCGGATTCGCCTTTCAGCGTCGAGTAGCGTATGCCGCCGCTTCCGAGCGAAAGATACAACTCGCCCGGAAATCTGCCTGCGAGGGAGAGCGTTTTTTCGATTTCCAATGCCGGACTTTCCGCGACGGGGTTCGAACCGGCCAGGATGGCGCACTCCGCGAGATTCGGTTTCACGATATCGAATTCGGAAAGGCATGACGCCGCGCGGCCGGCTTTGGCGGCCGAAACGGGATCGAATATGAGGATGGGCCGGACGCGCGAAGCGGCTGCACTGCGGCGACCGTAGTTCGCAGCAAGCCATGCGATCGAATCCGCACGAAGGTTCGCGTCGACCACGATGGCGTCGGCGGTGTCGAACCGTCCTCTTCTGGCGGCGAGAGCCCCGGGGTCGAGGGTTTCCATCGCGACCATATCGGAAACGGCCCCGATGAGACCTCCTCCCCGATCGAGGAGGCAGAGATAGGTCGGACAGTGCCCGGGGGCTGCAAGCATTCCGGAAACGTCCATCCCGAGATTTTCGCATTCGCGGACAAGGTCACCGGAGGCAGCATCGGTGCCCACCGCCGTCACGAAATCCACATCGAAATCGAGTCTTATGAGGTTTTCCGCAATGTTGCGCCCCACGCCACCCGGAGCGCGCGAGACAAAGCCGGGATTCGAGTCGCCGGGCGAGTAAGCACCGGCCACCATGCCTTGCAGGTCGAAATTCGCCCCTCCGACGACGGCGATCCGCTTGTGTTTCGCCAACTTCAGCTCCATTGCTACTGGGCTCCTCTTGAGATAGAGTACTCTGGAGGAGCCCAATCAGGCCATCCTTTTAATCGAAATTATCCCAAGGGGCGCGCAATTGGACCAGATATTCGACCGTTTTGAACGCCTGATCAAATCCTGGGTAAGCGCCGCCGCCGATGACGCCGGCCTGGGTAACGCCCGGGATTCCCGTCCGTTCGGAAGCCGGGGCGACCCCGATCTCGACGCTGCGATGGCCGAACTCGATGACTACCTTGACGATTCAAGGACCGCTACCGAACGGAGGGAAGCGGAAGAAGCGCGCCGAAAGGAGCGGGAACGCAGGGAAAGAGAAGCCCGGGCGCGGACTTTCACGGGGCATCCCAGCGAAGCCGATCGCAGTACAGCGCTGGCCGAAGCCTACCGTTTTCTCGGCTTGCCCAACAATGCGCCTTTCACCGAAGTGAAATCCGCCTACAAGAAGTTGCTGCTCAAATATCATCCCGACCGCAACAGCCAAAGCCCGGAAGCCCTGAAAAAATCCACCGACCTCAGCGCCCGAATCAATGCGGCCTATCAGCTCATCGAAGCATGGGAAGAAGCTTCGGCCAAGGCGCGTACGAGCCGCACAGGCGGCCCGTACAGTTCAAGCGGCACAGGCGGCCCGGGCGGGCGATGGGAAAGCGGGCAAAAAAGATGAAAAAAGCGCTCTACCTCCTGGATTCCTACGCATTCATCTACCGGTCCCATTTCGCCTTCGTGAACCGGCCGCTGCGCAATCCGGCGGGGATCAACGTTTCGGCGGCTTTCGGATTCTTCCGTTTCCTTTTCGCTCTCTTTGCCGAGCGTAATCCCGGCGCCTTCGCCGCAGTTTTCGATTCGCGGGGAAAGACGTTCCGCCACGAAATGTTCACCGAGTACAAGGCCACGAGGCAAAAGACGCCCGAAGAGCTGATAGCCCAAGTGCCGCTCGTGGAAGAGATACTTGAGGCGCTTGGCGTCCCTCTCCTGAGAGCGGAAGGCTACGAAGCGGACGACGTGATCGCCACGCTCGCCAGGCGCTGCGCCCGCGAAGGCCGCGAATGCTGGATCGTGTCGGGCGACAAGGATCTTCTCCAGCTCGTGGGCGGAACCGTCAAGGCGCTTCGCCCCGGCGAGGGCTTCGCCTACAGACCGCTCGGCGCCGAGGAAGTGCGCGCCGAATGGGGCGTGGGACCGGAGCGGATTCTGGACTACCTTTCCCTCACCGGTGACTCTTCGGACAACATTCCCGGCGTACCGGGCATAGGCGACAAGACCGCGCTCAAACTGCTTACAGAATTCGACAGTCTCGAATCGATTTACGGACACCTCGACGAAGTGAAGCCGGAATCCCTGCGCAAAAAACTCGAAGCCGGTCGGGAGAGCGCCGAACTTTCGCGTCGCCTCATCACTCTCGCCGACGATCTCGACCTCGGGCTGGACGACCTCGACAGACTTTGCGTGGAAAAACTCGACCGCGGCGCAGCGTCACCGCTTTTCCTGCGCGAAGGCATGAGGAGTCTCGCGCAAGGAGGGACGGGGGCAGCCGGTTCCGCAGCCGGACAGACAGCCGGGCAGGCAGCTACAGCTTCGATCCCCGGCAGGGGTTTGCCCGCATTGTCCATGTCGTTCACATCACCCGCCTCGCCCGTATCGCCCGCCTCAGGCGAGCTTTTCGACATTCCCGAAATCGTCCCCCAGGCAACGGTGCGGATCGAGGCGGCGACTCACGTCCCGGAATCCCGCCCGGGCCTGCCGGTCGAGCTGTCCGGCGTCGGCGATTATTCCTGTGCGGCGACCGAGGCCGCTCTCGCCGCGGCGATAGACGGCTGCATTGCGGCGGAGGCTTGCGCCTTCGATTGCGAAACCGACGGCCTCGACCCCCTGCGCGCTTCGATGCTCGGTTTTTCCCTCTCATGGGCGCCGCGCAAAGCGGTCTACATTCCCCTGAGTTCACCCGACTCGAAGGCTCTCGATCCGGATACGGCGCGCCGGCACCTGCGGAGGCTCTTTGCCTCCGGAACCATGGTGGTCGGCCATAACCTGAAATTCGACCGGCACGCTCTCGAGCGTTTCGGCGCGCCGATGGGAAAACCCATTTTCGATACGATGGTGGCCGCATGGCTTCTGGATGCCGAATCCTCCTCGCTTTCCCTCGAATCGCTCGCCGAGCGGCGCCTGGGGCTGAAAGGACTCTCGTTCACCGAAATCGTTCCAAAGGGCGCGACCTTCGCGGCGGTGGGCATAGAGACCGCGACGCGCTATGCCTGCGAAGACGCGGATTTCAGCTACAGGCTCTACAGGATTTTCGCCGGGGAACTGGAGCGCGATGGCCTTTCCGGGCTGTTCCGGGATGTCGAAATGCCGCTTCTGCCGATTCTGCAGGGCATGGAGACTGAAGGCATCACGGTGAACTCGGGCGAATTGCGCGCATTCGGCGTCGAACTCGAAAACCGGCTCAGCGAAATCCAGAAGGAAATCTGGGCGCTCGTCGGCCATGAATTCAACATCGCATCGACGAAACAGCTGCAGGAAGTTCTCTTCATCGAACGCAAGCTGCCGGTACAGAAACGCACGAAAACCGGATATTCGACCGATACCGCCGTACTCGAAGAACTTGCCCCCCTCGACCCGGTGCCCGATCTCATTCTGCGCCACCGCACGATGGCCAAGCTGAAAAGCACCTATGTGGATACGCTGGCATCCCTGGCCGAAAGATCCGCCATCGACGAAAAACCCGGAACCGAGGCGCCGCGGACCTTCGGGCGCGTGCATACAACCTACCTGCAGACGGGCGCGGCCACGGGCAGGCTCTCAAGCAAGGATCCCAATCTCCAGAACATTCCCATCCGCGACGAAGAAGGCAGACGGATCAGAAACGCCTTCGTCGCCGCCCCGGGAAAAGTGCTGATCTCCGCCGACTATTCCCAGATCGAACTGGTGGTAATGGCACACCTCTCGGGCGACGTGAATCTCGCCAAGGCATTCAGGGAAGGCGTCGACGTGCACAGGCGCACCGCCGCCCTCATTTTCGGCACCGATGAATCCGCCGTCGGGCCGGAACAGCGCCGTATCGCAAAAGTGATCAATTTCGGCGTGATCTACGGCATGAGCGCTTTCAGGCTCGCCAACGAGCTGCGGATCCCCCGCGGACAGGCCCAATCCTTTATCGACGCATATTTCTCGACCTATTCGGGCGTAGCCGAGTTCATCCGCAAAACCATCGAGGAAACGGAAGCGAAGGGCTACACAAGTACTCTCCTCGGAAGGCGGCGGCTCATTCCCGGCATCAATTCGCGCAACCGCAACGAGGCGCAGGCCGCGCAGCGGGTCGCCGTGAACACGCCCATCCAGGGTTCGGCCGCCGACATCGTGAAACTGGCCATGCTGCGCGTCGACGCCGCCCTGCGCCGCGAACTGCCCGAAGTGCGGATGCTTCTGCAGGTGCATGACGAATTGCTTCTCGAAGCTCCGGCAAGCTTCGTCGACGCCGCCTGCATTCTCCTCAAGCGTGAAATGGAAGAAGCGGTCGTACTGTCCGTTCCGCTCCGGGTGAGTCTTGAAACCGCCAAATCCTGGGGAGCGATGCACTGATCATGATCATCGGACTGACCGGCGGTTACTGTTCCGGCAAAAGCACTGTCGCAGCCCTCCTCGCGGAGCGCGGCTGGAGGATCGTCGACGTCGACACTTTGGGCCATATCGCGCTCGAAGCGAATGCTGCCCGAGTCGCCGGAAGATTCGGCCCCGGGGTGCTCGGGCCCGACGGCAGGATCGCCCGCAAGGCACTCGCAGCCATCGTATTCTCCGACCCGGCCGCTCTGGCCGACCACGAGGCCATCGTGCATCCGGCCATGCTCGCCCTTCTGGATGCCGAGATCTCGAAGGCGCGCATCGCCGGCGCGCATCTCTGCATCGATGCGGCGCTCCTGTACCGTTTTCCCCAAGTCGAGACATGCGATGCGGTGCTGGAAATCCGCTCCCCGCTCTGTGCGCGTTTACGGCGCGGCAGGGAACGGGACGGCATTTCCGCTGCGAAGGCGTTGGCCAGGATCCGGAGCCAGCGGCCGCTCTGGAAACTCAGGCCGCGAAAGCATCCTCCGGTGCTGTTCCTGCGAAATTCAGGCTCCCGGACGCGGCTGGCCGGCTCGCTGGACAGACATATCGCCCTGATCGAACAGCCGCGGACATCGAAATAGCTATAAGCTTTTTTGCCCGAGCACCGATAATGGGTAGAGACGGAACCGGTCCGCGACGACAAAACGCCGCGCAGGCCGACCGGAATTCCGAACGGAGAACACATAGTATGCCCGCAGAATCGAAGAAATTCCTCTGGATCGCCATTTCGGTCGGCGTATTCGTCCTCGTGGCGCTCGCTGCCGCGCTTTTCCTGTTCTCCCCGAAGAACAGCGGAGCCGACGCCATGCTCGACCTGAGCCGCACGGCCGTGCCCAAGGCGGAAGATCCGCAGGATTTCCTCGCCGCAGGCAGCCAGACGACCACTCCGTCCGATTCGGAACGCTCGGGTGATATCATCATCGTATACGGCGACAAACCCGATCTCGGTTCGAGTACGATACCGCAGTCTTCCTCCACGGCCACGCAGGCTCCGGCAGCGGCGACCGTGACCACGATACGTCCCGCGAGCGCCCCGGTTACAGCTCCGGCCGATACCGTTAAGGCTCCGAGCACTACCATAAAAGCACCGAGCACCACTGTAAAAGCTCCCAGCACTACCGTTCAGGCTCCGAGCACCACCGTAAAAGCTCCGAGCACTACCGTAAAAGCTCCCAGCACCACTGTAAAGGCTCCGGCCGCCATTACGCCCGTCACGCCGAGCGCGGCCGCCTCGGTCTGGATCCAGACAGGCAGCTTCCAGTCCAGGGCCAGCGCCGATTCCCTCCTCGCAGCTTTCACCGCCAGGGGAATCGCCGGAAAAATCACGGTCAAGGACATCGACGGCAAGAGCTATTACCAGGTAAAGGCCGGTCCCTATCCCAGCAGGGACGAAGCCAAGAAATGGCTTCCCACCGTCCGCGCCGTGCCCGGTTCGTCCGAGGGCGCATTCATAACGAACTGAAATACGGCCCCTTTTCCAAAAGCCGGAAGGCTTTTGGAAAAGCCTCAACCGAAATTATCGTTTGACTTCCTGCGCCTCCCCGTCTAGTATGGTCCGGGTAACCGGAATCGGTTAGGCTCATAAAACACAACATTCCGGTAGCGCAAGGAGTCGTCGATGAAGAAGCTGATCCTCGGTCTTCTGATCGTCGCCACGGCGTTCGCCGCGGTGTCGCCCGTTGTCGCGCAGGCAAAGAAACCTTTCAAGGTCGCTTTCGTCTATATAGGCCCCCCCGGAGATCTCGGGTGGACCTATGAGCACGACCGCGGCCGTCTCGCAGTAAACGCCGCCCTGGGCGACAAAGTGCAGACCGCCTACTACGAAAACGTACCCGAAGGCCCCGATGCGGAGCGCATCATCCGCCAGTACGCCATGCAGGGTTACGACATGATCTTCACCACGTCGTACGGCTACATGGATCCGACCTACAACGTGGCCAAAGAGTTCCCGAACATCAAATTCGAGCACTGCTCCGGCTACAAGACTGCTCCCAACATGTCGACCTATTTCGGCTGGATCGAAGAGCCTCGCTACCTCGCGGGCATCATCGCCGGAAAGATGACCACCGCCAACAAGATCGGCTATGTCGGCGCTTTCCCCATCCCCGAAGTCGTTCGCGGCATCAACTGGTTCACTCTGGGTGTCCGTTCGGTCAACCCCAAGGCCACCGTCAGTGTGGTGTGGACCAACACCTGGTATGACCCCGTCAAGGAACGCGAAGCGGCCGTCGCCCTGCTCGACTCCGGCGTCGACATCATCGCCCAGCACCAGGACACCACCGAACCCCAGAAAGCGGCCAAGGAACGCGGCAAGCTGTCCATCGGCTATGATTCCGACATGGGCAAATTCGTCGGCGACTCCGTTCTCACAAGCCCGATGTGGAACTGGGGCGTCTATTACATCAAAACCATCCAGGATGCCATGAACGGTACCTGGAAATCGCACGGCTACTGGGAAGGCCTCAAGGCCGGCGTCGTGGGTCTCGCGCCCCTGAGCCCGAAAGTTCCCAAGGACGTCGTCGCCCTGGTGGACAAGGCCAAGGCCGACATCCTCTCCGGCAAGCTCAATGTCTACGCCGGTCCGCTCAAGGATCAGTCCGGCAAAGTCATAGTCCCGGCCGGCAGCGAGATTTCGGTCGACAGTCGGGCTTCCATGGACTGGTTCGTGGAAGGCGTCGTCGGCAAGATCCAGTAATCCTGTAAAACCGGCGGTCATGGCGGGCTCGAATCGAGTCGCGGCCGGCCGCCGGTTTTTTTTGTCGTTCATCCGGCATGAATCCGCCGCAGTCCAACTCCCACGAGGTTTTTCGCACATGAGCGTATTCGTCGACTCCCCGCCCCCCCCCTTGGTGGAAATGCGGGGCGTAAGCAAAAGTTTCCCGGGAGTCATCGCGAACGACTGCGTCGACTTGCGCCTCAACCCGGGCGAAGTCCTCGCGCTGCTCGGCGAAAACGGCGCGGGCAAAAGCACCCTCATGAACATCCTGTGCGGGCTGTACCGGCCCGATTCCGGCCAGATACTGCTCAAGGGCAAGCCCGTTTCCATAACTTCGCCGCGTGATTCCCAGCGTCTGGGGATCGGCATGGTTCACCAGAACTTCAAGCTGGTGGACTCGATGACCGTCGTCGAAAACGTCATCCTGGGCTTGAAGGATCAACCCTTCATCCCGGATCTGCGGGCGGTCAGGAAGGACATTCTTGTTCTTGCGGAACGCTATAATCTGAAAGTCGACCCGGATGCATCGGTCTGGCAGCTGTCGGTAGGCGAACAGCAGCGGGTCGAAATCCTCAAACTGCTCTACCGGAAGGCGGAAGTCCTCATCCTGGACGAGCCCACGGCGGTCCTCACCCCACAGGAATCGACGGAACTGAGCCATGTCGTGCATCTCATGCGCTCGGAAGGAAAATCGGCCGTTTTCATAACGCACAAAATGGAAGAGGTGATGACCTTTTCCGACCGCGTCATGGTCCTGCGGAAAGGGAAGGTTACGGCCGAAAAATTTACCGCCGACACGAGTCCCCGGGAATTGGCGCGACTCATGGTCGGCAGGGAAATTCTCTTCGATATTTCCAAGAAGCCCTTCAACCCGGGCGCGGTCGTCCTGGAGCTGAAGCATGTGGCCGCACTCGACGACAGAGGCCTGAAGGCGCTCGATGACGTCTGCCTCACGGTTCGGGCAGGTGAAATCCTCGGCATTGCAGGCGTGGCGGGCAATGGTCAGCGCGAATTGGCCGAAGTGATCACCGGGCTGCGTGAAGCGAAGTCGGGCAGCATTTCGGTGAATTGCATCGACACGACAAATAAAAAACCCCTGCAGCTGATAAAAGCCGGCGTAGGGCACATTCCGCAGGATCGTTCCTCGGTGGGAGCGGTAGGCGACCTGAGCGTCGCGTCCAATCTTGCGATGAAGGAATACCGGCACCGGCCTCTCTCCATCGGCGCCTTTCTCATCCCGCGGCGCATCGTAGTGATGGCGAAAAGGCTTATCGAAGTTTTCAAGATTTCGACGCCCGGTCCTGAAACCCGGATAAAATTCCTCTCGGGCGGCAATGTGCAAAAAACGATTCTCGCCCGCGAAATAGGTTCCTGCAAATCCCTGCTTGTCGCCGTGTATCCGTCGCGCGGACTGGACGTCGGCGCCACGGAAGCGGTCCGGAGCCGCCTCGTCGCCCAGCGCGACGAAGGACTTGCCGTGCTTTTCATGTCGGAAGACCTCGAGGAACTGGCCCAGGTGGCCGACAACATCGCGGTTTTTTTCGAAGGAAAGGTAATGGGCGTCATCCCCTCCCA
This sequence comes from Rectinema sp., assembly GCA_039679665.1. Taxonomy (GTDB): domain Bacteria; phylum Spirochaetota; class Spirochaetia; order Treponematales; family Rectinemataceae; genus JBDKUJ01. The sequence continues at coordinate 10,996 of JBDKUJ010000185.1, forward strand.
TGAAGCGAATCCCGAACGCATCGGCCTCCTGATGGCGGGCGTGAAACAGGAGGAGACGACATGAAAATCATTTTCGAAAAACGGAAGTCGCATTCCGTCGCGGCCATGATCGCCGTCCCCGTCATATCCTTCGTGTTTTCGCTCATCCTGACGGGAATAATGCTGGCCATTTTCAAGGCAAATCCCTTCATCACTTTCGGCGCCATGTTCAATGGCGCCTTCGGTTCGATGATGGGATTTTCCGAAACCCTGGTCAAAGCGATTCCCCTTATGCTGACCGGACTCGGGATATCGATCGCCTTCAAGCTCAAGTTCTGGAATATCGGGGCCGAAGGGCAGCTCACCATGGGAGGCGTGGCCACCGCCGGTGTCGTCCTCTTCCTGGGGGATTCGATCCCACCCACCCTCCTCCTCCCGGCGGCTCTCCTGGCCGGCGTACTCGCGGGAGCCTTGTGGGCGGGAATTCCGGCCATACTCAAGACCTCCCTCAATGTGGACGAGACTCTCGTCACGCTGATGATGAATTACGTCGCCATCATGTTTTCCGAATTCCTTTTCTACGGGCCGTGGAGGGATCCCAAAGGTTTCGGATTCCCCGGTTCGAAAGCCTTTCCGGAGGCGGTGTGGCTGCCGCGCATCCTCGGAAGAGCCCATATCGGCCTTTACTTCGCACTGGTCGCCGCGATTTTGCTCTGGATCGTTTTCAAACGTACCCGCTGGGGCTTCGAGCTCGGTATTATAGGCGCCAGCCCCAAGGCGGCACGTTACCAGGGCATTGCGGTGGGCAGGAATATCGTGCTGGCCGTGTTCCTGTCGGGCGCACTTTGCGGCCTTGCCGGCGCCACCGAAGTTACGGGTATCGCCAGGCGGCTCCAGCAGGGGCTCTCCATCGGATATGGCTATACGGCCATCATCGTAGCGTGGATGGCGCAACTCAACCCGATCGCCGTGCCCTTCGTGGCCGTACTCATGGCCGCCCTTCTCGTGGGTGGCGACCAGGTGCAGATGATGATGGGACTACCCGCGGCGATGGGCATAGTCATGCAGGGCATGATGCTTTTCCCGATGCTCGCCGGTTCCCTGTTCACCGAATACAGAGTCAAATGGATCCGCGCTCCCAAGCGCGCCGCGGCCTGCCCCGAAGGAGAGGCATGATGGAACTCATCAATTCGATTCTGACCATCACCCTGCGCGCCGGAACCAGTCTCGTCCTCGCGACGCTCGGCGAAATATTCACCGAGCGCTCGGGTGTCCTCAACCTCGGGCTCGAGGGAATCATGCTGATGGGTGCCGTGACCGGATTCGCGGCTTCGTATTACACGGGCAATCTGGTCTTCGCGCTTCTGGTATCGATGACGGTGGGCGCCATTCTGGCGCTTCTGCATGCCTTCCTTTCCGTAACCATGCGCGCGAAACAGGTCGTATCGGGCCTTTCGATCACCTTGTTCGGCAGCGGTTTTGCGGCCTTCCTTGGCCAGCGGCTGGGCCCGGAATCCAACCATTTCCGTCTCGTCGGTCTGTCGGGAGCCCGTTTCGAACCCTTCCATCCCGCGGTTTTGGGCGACATTCCGATCATAGGCGCACTCGTAAATCAGGACATAATCACCTATGCGGTCTATCTTTTGATTCCGCTGGCGTGGTTTTTCATGTACAAGACCAGGCCGGGGCTATGGCTGCGGGCGGTGGGCGACGATCCGCAAACCGCCGACGCCATGGGCGTCAACGTTCTGCGCACGCGATATCTCTACACGGTGTTCGGAGGCATGCTGGTCGCCCTTGGGGGCGCGCATCTTTCGCTTTCCTACACGCCCGGCTGGACGGAAAACATTACGGGGGGTCGCGGCTGGATTGTCATCGCCCTGGTGATTTTTTCGATGTGGAATCCGTCGAGGGCCATATGGGGCGCGTTGCTGTTCGGCGGTATAAACGCCGTGCAGTTCAGGCTGCAGGCTTCCGGCACGAACATCCCCGCCAGCTTCCTCAATATGATGCCCTATATCGTCACCATTCTCGTACTGATATTCATAACCTGGTGGGAGACCCTGTCCAAGAAGGTAGGGGGGCCCGCTTCGCTCGGTACTTCCTACATGCGGGAGGACAAGTAGAGCCCGAAGCGGTTTTGCCGTCGTCGCACCCGAACCCGGGGCGGCAAACAGAGAGGGGGCAGTCCGCGAAAACTTCGCGGACCGCCCCCTCTCTGTTGTCTTGAATGTTCCGCTTAGATCTTCATTACAGCCATGATGACGAAGTTGATCAGGAAAAGGATGGAAGCACCGTACAGAATGGGGTGTACTTCCCTGCCCTTGCCGCGGATCAGTTTGATCAGGCAGTAGAAAATAAAGCCGGCGGCGATGCCATAGGAAATGTTGTAGCAGAATGCCATCAGTATCGCCGAGAAAAATGCGGGAACCGCTTCCTCGAAATTGTCCCATTGAATCTGCTTGAAAGAGCCCATCATGAGGATTCCCACTACAATGAGGGCGGGCGCAGTCGCGAAAGCGGGAACCAGACCGGCTATCGGCGCGAGGAAAATGCAGAACAGGAACAGTATTGCGGTGACGACGGACGTGAGCCCCGTCTTGCCGCCCGCTTCGATTCCGGCGGCGCTTTCGATGTAGGTGGTCGTGTTGGACGTGCCGAACAGCGCTCCTATTGACGTTGCGACGGAATCGGCGAAGAGCGCCCTGTCCATCTTGGATTTGAATCCCTTGGAGTTTTCCAGCGCCTTCATGTCGGCATCGCTGAAAATGCCGGTGGCGCGGCCGGTGCCGATAAAGGTACCGATCGTGTCAAAAGTGTCCGAAAGGCTGAAGGCGAAAATCGTGATGATTACGAGAGGTATTCGCGCAGGGTCGGCGAAAAGGCTTCCGAAACCGGGGGTTCCGAAGAGCGCGCCGAATGTGACGCCGAGATCGGCGAAGGCCTTGCTCCAGGATTCGGGATTGATGGAAACGGCTGAAAGATTGACTACGCCGAAGGGAATGCCGATCAGTGTCGCCGAGAGGACGCCGATAAGGATGGCGCCTTTCACTTTGAGCACCATCAACACGATTATGAT
>JBDKUJ010000186.1:0-3693 GCA_039679665.1 Rectinema sp.
CCGGCAATGATGAGCGCCACTTCGCCGCGCGGCACCATGCCGACGCCGATACGCGTCGATCCGGTGAAGTTGAAGCCGAGGAAGAGTGAAGGCACTCCACAGCCGATTATCTTGGCGACGATTGCGAGCAGCGTGTATGCAAGGCCGAATCCGAGCACTTTCGGGTCCAGGATCAGCCGGATATCCACGAGCATGCCCATCACGGCGAAGAATATCGGCACCAGAAAGTCGTACAGGGGCTTGGTTTTGTCCTGGATCGAGTAGGCCAGATCGGTCTTGGAAAGCGACAGGCCTATGATATAGGCGCCGATGATCATCGCCAGGCCCTGCATTTCGAAGAATCCGGCGAGCAGGAGGGCGAGTCCCAGCGCGAGTACGCTGAAGGAAGCCGGGCCTCCCGCCTTTTTGAGCGCGGCGGCGATCTGTTTGCCGAATATGAGCCCGAGCGCCGTGAAACCGAGCCAGATTCCGAAGGCTTTCAGGGCGATACGGACGATGCCCCATGTCGAAAGCCCGCCCGAAGCGTGGCCCGTCATGACGGCGGTGACACCCATGACCACGGCAAGGCAGACAATGCCCAGCACATCGTCGAATACGGCGGCGGCCAGTATCGTGACACCTTCCGGCGAGTCCATTTTTTTGCGATCCGACAGGATTCGCGCCGTGATTCCGACGGAAGTCGCCGTACACATGATGCCGAGGAACATGGGCGCGGGAGAGAAGAAAGGCTGGCCGAAGGCAAAGGAACCCAGTCCCGCGCCGAGGCCGAAGGAGGCCACGACGCCGCCAATGCCGATTATGCTTCCCGCGAACGAATAGCGGAGGAAAAGCTTGAGGTCGGTTTCAAGCCCCGACGAAAAGAGCAGAACAATGGAGGCGACAGTCGCGAATCCGTAAAGAACCGGACTGACGGGGAAATTGCCGGCGATGGGAAATAGTCCCTGCGGCAGGTTCGGCAGGGAAATGGCGCCGAGGGCGTAGGGACCTATGATCATGCCGGCGAGGAGTTCGCCGACTACAGAAGGCATTTTGAGGCGTCGGGCGGCGCTTCCGCCCAGTTTTACGGCGAAGATGATGATCGCCAGCTGAAGGACCAGCATTGTCATCATTGAAGTCATATCACTGCCCTGAGATTCCTGCGCGAAGGCGCCGAAGACTGCGGCGAAAGCAAACAACACCGCCAAACCCTTCCTGGATGCTCTCATATAGTACCTCTTCGCATATAGTGTAGTACTTTGCGTTTCCTTACTCAAGTAGCCTTTTTTCGACAGGCGGGCGCAAGACTTTTCAGGACCTGAAGGGCAAGACAGGTACATGTGGTGCTTGCGCGCCTGACAGCGCGCCCTCTATGCTTGATGGAAGAATGCTTACGGCACTTTTTCAGGATGATGAAATACTCGTTGTGGACAAGCCTTCGGGCCTGCCCTCCCAGCCGGGCGAAGGCGTCGGAGTTTCGCTTGTGTCGGCGGTCGAGCGTGATTTCGGATTCCGGCCTTTTTTGGTGCATCGCCTGGATCGCGAGACCGCCGGTTGTATCATTGTCGCAAAATCTTCGCGAGCCGCTTCGCGCTGGTCGGAATTGATCGCCGGCAGGGAAATACGGAAAATCTACAGGGCGGTCTGTTCAGGCATTCCGGTCGAACCCGAAGGCGTCATCCGGGATGCCCTAAGTTCGGGCGGCAGAAGCCTGCCAGCTTCCACATCGTACCGTACGCTCGCACGCTTCGGAGCCGATGAGGCGAATCGCGGAGAAGTTTTTTCCTATCTCGAACTGAAACTCGGCACAGGCAGGACGCATCAGATCCGTCGCCATTTGGCCTTGCACGGGCACCCGATCCTGGGCGACGACCGCCACGGCGATTTCACGCTGAACCGCAGTCTGAAAAAAACGGCCGGTCTCAAGCGCCTTCTTTTGTGGGCACATGAACTCGACTTGCCGGGGGGGGTGTCGCTTCGGGCTTCGGTCCCTCCCCATTTCATCGCATTTTTCGCTCATTTTCCCGATTCACCTGACCCGGAGGTTTTCTGATGCCCGTCCAGCCCTATCTGATCCGTCACGGCGCTTCCTGGGTGACTCCGGATGGCCGCGTGATCCATTTGCAGGGATTCCATGATGCCTGGCTCAAAGCCCATTCCGGCATAACTTCCGGCGCCAAAAACACGGCCGAATTCGTCCGTAATTCAGGCTGGGCTTCGGCGGTGCTCCACGAAGAAGGCTACCTGGAAATCATCGTGCGCGAGTATGAAAGCGGGGCGGCACGCGATTTTCTCTGGAACATGCTCAAGGCGAATGAAGGCGAACTCAGGAAAATCGTCGTGATGCCGCTGGGCGGGGAGGGGTATATCCTGCTTTCGCCGGCCGATCTTGCGGACCGCGAAATCTTCGAAAAAGCGCTCAAGCCGGCCCTTTAATTACCGGGCAAATAATTGCCAGGCAATTAAAGGGCCGGTAATTAGTCATGAAGGGCTGAAGGCGGGAGCAATTTCTTGAGCATCCCGGTGAGGGTCTGCGCATTGCTCACCGCCCGCCCGTCGGCGTAGTTATTGAAAGCGACGAGGACCAAAGAAGTTTTTCTGGCGAGCGCCGCGATCATCTGGGCCCGGGCGGAGAGTTCCGCGTCCGAATAGTCGTAGTCGTAGCGACTCGTCGCGTCGCCTTTCCACCATTGTTCGGCGTTGCGCCCGTGCAGGCGATAATACGCCAGGGGTGCCGTGATGTGCTGCGATTCGGGCGGCAGTCCGGGCAGATCCGGCCTGTCGACGGTGACAAGCGCTATCCGTCGCCGCTCGAACCCTTCGAAAACGCGCGGCAGATACCATCCGTCGTTGCGGAATTCGACGGCAAGAGGGAATTCTTCGAGCGAAGCGCAGAGTTCGGACAGGTAGCGGCGGTTTTCCGCCGTGTAGGAAAACCGGAAGGGCATCTGGATGAGGATTGCGGCGAGTCTGCCCGTGCGCTGCAGGGCGCGTATGGAGCCGGAAAATTCGGCCGCCCGGTCGCGCCAGTCTTCGCCCACTTCGTGGGTAAGACTACGATGCGCTTTGAGCGAAAAAAGAAAGTCCGAGCCGGTGCATTCCGCCATGGCGACGAGGTTCCGCTCCTGCGGCATGGCATACCAGGTGAAATCGAGTTCGACAAAGGGAAATACGAGGGAGTAATAGCGCAGGTATTCGTACTTCGGCAATTTCATGGGATAGAAGCATCCCCGCCATTCTTCGTAAGAATAGCCGCAAGTGCCGGTAAGCACCCTCGTTTCGGCCATTCTGGCCTCCTTCCCGGTCCAGTGGATCCGGGACGAAATGCACTCGACTGCGCTTGTTGCCGAAATCCCGCCGGCACGCTATCTTTTCCTTCTGTCCGGACTGTGCGAAAGCTTGCCCGGGCGCATTCCTTTTTCATACAGGGGAGGCGGCGATGGTCGTCACGGTTCTGGCGCGAGTTTTAGGCGCCGCGGTTTCCCTCTACATGCTGCTCTGCACGATCAGGGTCTTCATGACCTGGGTGCCGAATCTCACCGCAGGCAAGTTTGGCGCCCTGCTCGCGAGGATTGTCGATCCATATTTCGCGCTTTTTTCGCGTTTCCGTTTCCTCCGCGCCGGCCAGGTCGATTTTTCGCCGGTCATTGCGTTGATCGCGCTTTCGGTGCTCGGCAATATCTTCACTACGCTCGCCTATGCGGGAACCATAACCGT
>JBDKUJ010000187.1:0-5509 GCA_039679665.1 Rectinema sp.
GTGGGAATGCCCATCTCCGTAAGCCTGGAACCGTCTGTGCCGCCGCGAATCGGTCGCATGAGAGGTTCGGCGCCTGCGCGCCGCACCGCCGCATCGAGTTTCGCGAGGACTTCGGGGCGCTGATTGAGCTTGGCGCGCATGTTGAGATACTGCTTGTTGATGGTGAGCTTGACCGAGCCCAAGGGGAACTGGGCCCGCACCGCGGAAGCGAAGGCTTCGACGGCCGCGATTCTGGCCTGCATTCCCTCTTCGTCGAAATCTCGCAAGTACGTTTCGACGACCGCGTGTTCGAGAGAACCCGAGATCTCGATCGGGCAATAGTAGCCGTACCAGCCGTCGGTGGCTTCGGGACTTTCGCTGCGCGGCAGCATGGATACGAAAGCGGAAGCCATCGCGACCGCGTTGGCGAACTTTCCGCGTGCGGCGCCGATGTGGATCACTTTGCCGGTGAATTCTGCTTTGACCGAATAGGCGGTGAAACATTCGGCTTCGATTTCGGCCGACTTGCCGCCGTCGAGCGTATAGCAGGCGATGGATTGGGTTTTCGAAAGTGGGAAGAGATTCATGCCTTTGCCGGTTTCTTCGTCGGGTGTGAAGAATATTTCCAGCGGCCCGTGTTTGATCTCGGGATGGGCGAACAGAAGCGAGAGGGTGGTCATAATCTCGGCGACGCCGGCCTTGTCGTCCGCCCCGAGGAGCGTAGTGCCGTCGGTGATGATGATATCATCGCCGCAGTGCTCGGAAAGATCGGGAAATTCGGCGGGATCGAGCTTCCAGCCTGCCGACAGTTCTAGGAGCGAACCATCGTAACCCCGGACTATGCGCGGCTTGACGCCGGCGCCGGTTACGTCACTCGCTGTGTCGATGTGGGCCATAAGTCCGATGCACGGTTTGGACTCCAAGCCCCGGCTGGCGGGAATCCGGGCGATCAGATAGCAGTGTTCATCGAGCGTCACGTCCTCGACGCCGAGACTTTTGAGTTCGTCGAAGAGCACGCGGGCGAGATTCCACTGTGTGGCGGTGGAAGGAATGTCTTCGATATGGCGGTCGCTCTGTGTGTCGAAACGCACGTAGCGAAGGAAGCGGTCGACCATAGCGTCTACGAAGGGGCGGGCAAGACGGTTTGCATAGTCTTTCATGGTACTGAAGAGTATGCACGGAAGCAGGCGGCGGCGCAATCGCGGCGCTTGCCGCGGAGCGTTTCGATACGTATCATTGTCTTCATGCCAATACCCGAATATCCCGAGTTCGCACCTGTCGATCTATCCATGCGCGCCGATCTCCATCCTTCGCTCAATCTGATCAAGGACGGAATTTCGGAACTCACTTTTTCCAACCTGTATTTGTTCCGTCATGTGTATGGATACGCCGTATCGCGGTTTCCGGACGGCGGACTCGTCGTGGAAGGATCCAAAGAGGGAAAACGCTTTTTCTATATTCCCTGCTGTTTCCCGGCGCCGGGAATTCTCGACGATCTGATGGAAACGCACGACTATTTCAAGAATATGTCCGAAAGCCAGGCTTCGGAGCATCGCATCGAGCTGGAAAATCGGGGCTACGTCGTTACCGAAGACAGGGACAACTTCGACTACCTGTATAACCGCAGCGACCTGGCGGAGCTTTCGGGCCGCGAATACCACAAGAAACGCAATCTGGTGAACGGATTCATCAATTCCTACGAATACGAGCAGAAACCTCTGCGCAAGGAAAACGTCGCCGACGCCATCGCAGTGCTCGATGAGTGGCGGGAATCCAAGGGGATCGAAGGCGATTACCGTGCTTCGCGGGAAGGACTCGAGCTTTTCAGGGAACTGGGCATGCGCGGTGCGGTGTACTATGTCGAGGGCGCGCCGGCGGGGTGGTGCATGGGCGAACCGCTCGCCAAGGGCAAGATGTTTGCGGTCCATTTCGAAAAGGCCTGCGACCGCTTCAAGGGCATCTACCAGTTCATCAATCAGGCTTTCGCCCAGTCGTTGCCGAATTATTACCAACTGATAAACCGGGAGCAGGATCTTGGAAACGAAGGCCTGCGCCAGGCCAAGATGACGTATAGGCCCAGCGGTTTCGTGATGAAATACCGGGTCGTGAAGGGAGATGAGGCGACTCATGCGGCCGGTTTCGCGGAGCCCGCCGCCTGCGGTCCGGGCACCGGGCATGAGTGCTGAACTCGCGTTCCTTTGCGGCGAAGGGCATCGTGCGGCGATCGAACGCCGGGGCGACCTGCCTTTTATCGCCGCGGGGCTCGCAAGGTCCGGGATGGGGACGGAAAGCCGTTCCGTGGCGCCGGATACGCGGAATCTGAGGGCGAAAGTCTCGCGTATTGCGGACAGAACCGTGTGCCTGACCCTTCTGGCGGGGGCGGGCAGCCGCTGGACGAAAAGCCTGCGCGATGCCAAGTTGAGGGCCAAGTCGAGGGCCAAGTCGAGGGCCAAGTCGAGCGCTCAAATCGTGCCCGCAGGCATCGATGCCGTGCGTACGGCGGAATCCGGCGTAAAACCGTCCCGAAACGAAATTTCCGAACTCGATTTTCCGGAACTCGATTTTCCCGAAGATGCTCCACGGGGTCTGTATCCTGTCCGGAATCGGCTCGATCTGCCCGGGAAGCGGGTACCTGTGGCGGCATACTCGCTGGATGCGGTGCGGGACTTGGGGCGACACCTGATCGTCGTGCGGGGCTGGGAACCCGAAATACGTGCGGATATTCTGGATCGCCTGGGAATAGCCGCCGACAGGGTCGATTTTTTTACGCAGGAAAGCGATTTTCGGGGGAAACCGGCCGGGCATGGCGACACAGCGTGGCAATGCCGCGAACTCTGGCGGGGCTCGGACTACGTCATCGCCAATTTCGGCGGTGACGCCAATTCGCCGTTGACCGTGCTGGCGGGCCTCATCGCGCTGGATGCCCTTGTGAAATCAGGCGAACAGGTCGATTTTCTTATGCCCGTCGCCCTGGCAGAGTCGCCGGCCTACCCGGTGCGCCTCGACGGACGCGGATTGCCGTATGCGTTCGGCCACGACAAACTGGGCGGTGCTCAAGCCAGCGGCCCGTCCGGACGCGATGCCGGACCGGCATCGGGCGAAAGCGCAAATACCGGCCTGCCGCCCGGTATGGCCTACACCAATGTCGGCCTGCGGCTGTATCGGGCCGAAGCATTGTACGAAGCCGCGGCGGAACTGCGGGAGAAATTCTGGACCGCCGAATCCGGATACGCCATCCCCGGTAACGATCCGGAGGGACGGGAATTCGCCCTGGACAATGTGGATGCTCTTCTCGCGGAACGGGGCCGCGCCAGAATCCTGGCGATAGCCCGGCCGGAGGAACTGACGCCGGCGAAGTCATGGGACGACATCCCGGCTTTTGAAAAAGCCGTGGCTAAGGTTCGCGGCGAGTGGGATTCGTGGAATCTTAAGGCGCGATTCCGAACAGCCCTCTGAGGAAAGGACCGAACGCGGCGTTGATGGCTCCCGCGCCGAGAATCGCCCAGAGCGAATTCAGCTTCGTGAAAGCCGCGAAGACAAAAGCGAGAACACCCAGTCCCAGCAGAACAGGATCGGCCGAATCCGGTCGCAGCGCCCAGAGGGTCATCAGCATCATCGCCATGCTTCCAGTCCGGAGCGCCTCGTCCAGGGCAGTCTTTTTGAGAGGAATTTTCGGCCCAAGCCAGCCCGCAGCGGCGATCGCCATCATCGGAAATGCGACCACGGACAATGTCGCCGCGATGGCGCCCAGGAATCCTCCCTGATCCCAGCCGATGAGCGTTGCGGCGTTCAATGCGATGGGGCCGGGCGTGGATTGGGCGATGGCGACCAGGGACCTGAATCCCGCTTCGTCCAGCCATCTGGGCACGACTTCGCTCTTGATGATGCCGACGATGGACCAGCCGCCGCCGAAGGAAATGATGCCGATCTTGAAAAAAGTCCAGACGACGTTCAGGATTTCCATGCCGCCTCCGAGACATAGAGAAGGAGTATGCCGCCCAGGAGTATGGGCATGCTCATTCCGGGGAGAAGGGCGAGGGCGACCGCGAGCGCGATCGTCGATACGGCTCGGAAAGCAGTCCATTTACGTTTTTTTGCGTTCCGCCAGACCATGGCCGCTACGAGTCCCGGTACCGTCGCGCCGGCTCCATCCAGAAAGCGGCGGACCGCCGGCAGCGATCCGAAGCGGCCGAGAAGGCTGCCTACAAGAATGAGGGCGAAAAAAGGCGGAACGATGACGCCCAGAAATGCGGCGACGGCTCCTCTGAATCCCGCCAGCTTGATCGCACAGAGGACCGCGGTCGTCAGGGCGAGCGGACCCGGAAAGGCCTGCGCGCGCGCAAAGAGGTCGTAGAATTCCTTTTCGTCCATCCAGCCGCGTTTTTCGAGGGCGTTGCCTATTACCGGGACGATGGCATAGCCTCCGCCGATCGTGACCGCGGAAATGCCGGCGAAGAGACCGAACAAACGCAGGGCAGTCGGCGCGTTTTTGGCCGTGTCTCGCGCGGAATTCATGCAGTTCCCTCCGGAGTGCGGGATAAAACCGGCTCGCTGCGAGCGTCCGACGCATCGGCGGCGGTCTTCGCCCATGCCACGAGTTCCGTCTCGTCGTATTCGGTTTCGCAGCGCCGGGCGGTGCCGCTTCTGAGCCAGAACAGCCAACTTTCGACCTTCGCCGCTCCGGAGAAACCCCGCGCCGCCATACGATACAACGCAAGCTGGACTTCGTGAAGGGAGGAATCCTCTTTCCGGTCGGTCTTGAAATCGACGATCGTCGCCGAATCGCCACCCTCGGCATAGAGGTCCATCCGACCTTCGATGAGCGGTTCGCCGTCGAGGCGCAGGAGGAAGGGCTTTTCCGTCTCGATTCTCGGCAGGTTCGAGAGCGATTTCCAGAGCTCGGACTGGAAGAAGCCTTGCGCGAACGATTCGGCTTCCGCCATAGCGAGAGCGCGCGATTTTTCTCCCATATCCGCAAACAGCTTTTCTTCGGGGATGAACCGTTCGGGTCCGGAACCCCGCTCGACTCTGTGGGCGATGAGGGCGTGGCAGAGCGTACCGAATGCGTCGGGCGCCATGCCATGAGCCGATTCGGATTCCAGTTCCTGCCGGGCGATATCGGCCGACGCCGGGGTGGCGCCGATAGCGGCGCCGGTAATGGTGCCAAATCCGGATCGGGCACACTCGGCGGCAGTTGCGACAGCGCTGGCGGCGACGGACGCCTTCGGAAAACTTCTCGTCAGGACTTTCGCCGATGCGTATGCGGCAGCCATTGCGGCGACCGGTGTGGCAACCGCCGCAAGGGCGAAATCCGATACTGGTTCCGTAAAAGGCGTTTCGGCGCTTGCCCGGCCTCCGACCTCCACGATTTCAAGGCATTCCGGGCTGTCGGGGAAGAGACCAGACGCGTCCCGCAGGCCGTTTCCGCCCACCAGGAGAGAATGGAAACTCGCCCGGTCGTTGTCCGCGCTCTTCGGTTCCCGTCCGAAAAAAACAAGATGGTCGGCGGCGCGCGTACAGGCGACATAAA
>JBDKUJ010000188.1:0-2327 GCA_039679665.1 Rectinema sp.
TCATGGGAGAAGCTTGCCGCCAGCGATTGGCTTCTCACGCCCGAAAGCCTGCAGGATGATGCGTGCAAGTACCTGGGCCATTCCTGCGACGAACCCGAGCATTTGCAGGATCCTTATATTTCGCCGCGTTTCGCCGATCTTCGCGGTTTGCCGCCCCTCATGGTGCACGCCGGCGGCGACGAACTCCTGCGCGATGACATCAGGGCTTTCACGGCGAAAGCCCGCGCTTCGGGCGTCAAAGTCTACCACGAAGAATGGCCGGGCATGGTCCATGACTGGCACCTCGTCGTGGCATACCTCCCAGAGGGACGCCGCGCGGTCGATGAAATCGGCGTTTTCCTGCGGCTCGTGCTGGCCTGAAAGGCGTGGCAAAACCTTCCTTCTCGCCCCGGCGCACGATTTCCCCGCTTTACTGTTGACCAATAAATTTACGGCTCATATTTTCTATTGATCAAGTGATCAAGGAGATGCGGCCGTGAAGGGGCAGACCACGCAGATCGGCGTATGATGAATATCCTCGTGACGATCGATTCCAACTACGTAAGGCCGCTCAAGGTCATGTTGAAGTCGTTGTTCGTCAACAATCAGGGCGAAAAATTCGCGGTGCATCTCATGCATGCAAGTCTGGGCGACGCGGAGCTGGATGATATCGGGAATTTTGTCGAAGCGGACGGGCAGGTTTTCGTACCCGTCCGTATCGACGACGCGAGCTTCGACGGAGCCCCGGTTCTCCTGCATTACACGAAGGCCATGTATTACAGGCTTCTGGCCCACAAGTTCCTGCCCCAGACCCTCGACCGCATCCTGTATCTCGATCCCGACATCCTGGTCATCAACCCCGTGCGCGCATTGTACGAAACGCCCATAGGACCATTTCTGTACGCCGCGGCATTCCATTCGGCGGTTCCCGCCAAGGAAATCAACCGGATCAGACTTTTCCCCTACGAAATCGAGTCGTATTACAATTCCGGAGTGCTTCTGATGAACCTTGCGCGCCAGCGCAGGGAAATCGACGAGAGGGAAATCTTCGAGTTCGTGGACCGGAACCGCTCAAAACTTTTCATGCCGGACCAGGACATCATCAACGCGCTCTATACGAAGAAGATCAAGGCTCTGGACGAAAAACTGTACAATTACGATGTGCGCTACTATTCTTACCACAAACTGGCCAGCAATGGCGTCTGGGACATGGAGCGCGTCATCAGGAACACTGTCGTGCTGCATTTCTGCGGGAAACGAAAACCCTGGAAAAAAGGCTACATCGGCAGATTCGATTCGCTTTTCAGGCACTATGAAAAGCTTGCCCTGCCGGATCGGGAATCCTGACGGAGTCCAGCGATTCGACGAAGCGTACGCCGAGACGGATGAGGGCTTCGACCGCGGCGGGATCGACCGATTCGATCGTGTCGCGGGGCGTATGATAGACCGAGGAGCGGGCATCGTTGCCCCATCGCATCGCGATGAGACTCGTGGCGCGGACTCCCGCGGAGGCGAGTTCGGCCGCATCCGTGCCGCCGGTCAGGAAAGCGATTGGCTGTGTTCTGGAAGGCAGGCCCTCTTCTGCGGCGAGCTTCGCCAGGAGGGCGGTCGCGTCGGCATCGAGTTTTACCGAGCCGTTGAGATCGGTTTCCAGCAGGCACAAATCGGAAAGATTGTAGACGCAGTCCATGTTATAGCCGTAACTGGGCAGGGAAGCGAATTCGGACTTGCGGGCGTGCGCGAATGCGCGCGCACCGCGCAGACCGGCTTCTTCCGCATCGAAACTTGCGAATACCACGCGGGTGTGGGCGAGAGCGCGGCCTTCGTCGCGCCTGCGGGCGAATTCGCAAGCGATTTCAAATGCGATCGTGCTTGCGACGAGATTGTCCCCTGCCCCCGGCGTGCCTTCATCGGCCGCGAAATTCCACAGGGGAAGGACCAGGGGGAGAAGGGCGAGAAAAAGGGCGGCCGACAGCAGGCGCAGCAGATCGATCCCGGCCAGGGCTGTCCCGATCGAAAAACCGGATACGAGAGCGACGACAATGGAGGCGAGCCAGAGAGCGACGACGCTTCCGATACCGCCGTAGATTCTGCGCGGATAGAGTTCGGGCCTGTCGACGTAAAAATTGAAGATTCTGGCCGAATCGTGATGGCCGCTCACAATCACCTGGCGTCGGACTTCGCCCGAAGGTTCCAGAATGCCGACTACGTTGCGGCCTTCGAGTCCGGGGAAAAAGGGGTCGAGTACTTTCCTGTAGAGCAAAAATCCGAATATCAGAATGACCATGCCGAGCGTACTCGAGACGGCCGAGAAGACGGGCAGCACGGCGAGCCCCGCGGCCGCGAGA
>JBDKUJ010000189.1:0-5927 GCA_039679665.1 Rectinema sp.
ATGTCGCGGAGTTTGCCCAGAGTTCGGCCCCCGGCGACGAGTGGGCCGGCCGTATTCTTTCCTCCCAGGGCACGGTCGTTCGCAGCTATTCCTGGAAAGGCGATGTCGCTTCCTTTGTCTGGGACGGTACCGATCAGGCGGGGAATCCCGTCGGAGACGGAACCTATTCATACGAACTGACCTCGACCGACGCGGCCGGCAACGCATTCGCGGCGCCCGTCGTCAAAGTGGCGGTCGAAACAGAAAAAAAAGCGGTCAAGTTGGATGTCGACCAGCGCGCCTTCAGCCCGAACGGCGATGGCGTGAAAGACATTCTCGCCATGACACCTACGGTACAATCGCCCGAACGCGTACGCAGGTATGAACTCTCGATTCTCGCCCAGGAAGGGCCGGCGGCCTTCGTCGCGGTCCGGACCTGGAAGGGCGACGCGGGCATGCCCGCGCGGTTTGTCTGGGACGGCAAGACCGACTCCGGTATTCCTGCTCCCGACGGACGCTACGCCGCATCGCTTGTCATTCTGTACTCGAACGACGACCGCGTAGAAGGCGGTACGCCCGCCTTCCTCCTCGATACAGTCGCTCCGAAAATCGAAGCGTCGGTCGAACCCGCCCTGTTCTCTCCCAATGGCGACGGCAGATCGGATACGGTTCGCATAACGCAAAAAGCCCTTCCGGGCGATGACTGGACCGGCAGGATGATCGCAGCCGACGGCCGTACGGTGAAAACCTGGGCCTGGCGCTCACAGGTCGCTTCGTTTGACTGGGATGGCCGCGGCGACTCGGGCAACCTTTTGGCTGACGGCAGCTATATCTACGAAATCGCGTCGACCGACGCGGCGGGAAACCGCGGTTCGAACGAACCGCGCCGGAGCGTCGAAATCGAAACTCAGGCGCGCAGCCTGCGGCTGTCGGCCGACCAGAAGGCCTTCAGTCCGAACGGCGACGCCGTCAAGGATAGTCTCGTACTGTCGGTGCAGGCCGCCGCGGTCGATCGGCTGCAATCCTGGGAACTGAAGATTCTGTCCGCGGACGCATCCCCGGCCGGCGCCGCGCAAGCGGCGGGCGCGGTGCGAAGCTGGCGCGGCGGAACCGATCTGGCCGCGAACTATGTCTGGGACGGCAGGACGGATTCGGGCATTCCCGCTCCGGACGGTTCGTACCGGGCGGTTCTGGACCTTAAATACCGGAACGACGACAGAATTTCCGGCTCGACGGGCGAATTCCTGGTGGACAGAGTGGCGCCGCAGGTTCACGCTTCCGCTTCTCCCGAACTGTTCTCGCCGAACGGCGACGGCAGGTCGGACGTCGTACGCTTTACCCAGGAATCCGTGCCCGGAGACGACTGGACCGGCGTCGTGCTTGGCGAGGGCGGAAACATCGTCCGCTCCTGGACCTGGAAAAACAAGGTTGAAGATTTCTCCTGGGACGGACGCGACCAGGCGGGAAACCTCCTCGGAAACGGCGTCTACGCGTATAGAATTTCTTCGGTCGACCTGGCCGGCAACGCTTCTTCGGGAGCGGGGGACCTCCTGGTAACGCTGGAAACCGGCGCCAGAACCGTGCGGCTGAGTGTGGACCAGAAAGCTTTCAGCCCCAACGGCGACGGTATCAAGGATCAGCTTATATTCAACGTGCAGGCGAGCACGGTGGACCGGATCGAAAGCTTCGAACTTGCGGTGACCGCGGCGAACGCATCGGGATCGGGCTACGGAAGCGCGGTGCGCGTATGGCGCGGCAAGGAAGGGCTGCAGGAGCAGTATCAGTGGGACGGCAAGACCGACTCAGGCATTGCCGTGCCGGACGGGAACTATCTGGCCACGCTCACCCTGCGCTATCTCAACGACGATTTCTTCCAGATGCGCGCCCCGGTAGTGACGCTCGATACGATAGCTCCCAAGGCTTCTGCGAGGGCCGAGCCCTTGCTCTTCTCGCCCAACGGCGACGGGAACAGGGACAGTCTCGCCGTTACGCAGACTTCGACACCGGGCGACGACTGGACGGGAAAAATGCTGTCCGCAAACGGTTCACCGGTGCGGACCTGGACCTGGAAGGGCGAGGCCAAGAGCTTCTCCTGGAACGGCAAGGACGATTCCGGCCAGAGCGTGCGCGATGGTTCCTACAGTTACGAACTGGTTTCGGCCGACGCCGCGGGCAACAGGACAAGCGTCGTCGTGCCGGGTATCGTCGTGGACGCGACGGCGCCGAAAGTATACGTGACGGCTTCCGACACAGGCATTTCACCCAATGACGACGGTGTCCGCGATGAGGTTTCGTTCACGCTGGTCACCGAAAAGCGCGACGGTATCGACATGTGGCGCTTCTCGCTCCTCGACCGCGACGGCAAGGAAAGAAGCTTCTTCGGCGGCTCGGGCGAGGAAGTGCCGGCCCGCCTCGTGTGGGACGGCCGTGACCTGCAGGGCCAGGTTATCCAGGGCGACTATACGGGCAAGCTCGTCGTCCGCTATCTGAAGGGCGATGTCGCCCAGGCGTCGAGTCAGAAAATCACGGTCAAGGTGGATCCTCCCAAGGTGGATCTGACGGTGGAGCCCGAGTATTTCAGCCCCGACGGCGACGGCGTGGACGACATGCTTTCGATCGGCATCACGGTGGACAATCCCGCCAGTGTGGTCGACTGGAAGCTTGAAATTCTCGAAACGGCGATCGTGGAATCGGCTGCGCCGGGCGCGGTCGGCGGAGAGCGGCTCTTCAAAGAATGGTCGGGGAAGGGCGCGCCGCCCGAGCGGATCGCCTGGGACGGCAAATCGGCGCGAAACGAGCTTGTCGAATCGGCGACCGACTATCCCTTCCGCTTCACGGCCCGCGATGCATTGGGCAACAGTACGAAGGTGTCGGGGCTCATCGCGGTCGATGTCCTCGTGCTTCGCGACGGCGACAGGCTCAAGATCAAGGTGCCTTCGATCGTCTTCAGGGCGAATTACGCCGACTTCGTAGGCCTGGACTCCGAGACCGTGGCGCGCAACAGGCGCGTCGTGGCGCGCATCGCCGAAATCCTCAATAAGTTCCCGGATTACAAGATCAGGATAGAAGGCCACGCCAACAATGTGGGCAAGATGCTGGGCTACTCGTCCGAGCGGATACAGAACGAGGAAATCAAGGAACTCGTTCCTCTGTCGACAGGCAGGGCTGAACTGGTGCGCGGCATGCTGGTGCAGAACGGCGTGGATGCGCGCAGGCTTTCGGTGAAGGGCTTGGGCTCCAGCGAACCGGTCGTGAGCTTCACGGACGTCGAAAATCGCTGGAAGAACCGCCGCGTGGAGTTCATCCTGATAAAGAACCCCTGACGGACTCAGACTGAACGAAAAGAGACCGGGGCCGCGAGGCTCCGGTCTCTTGGTTTTTCAGTAGAGAAGCTTGTCGGGGCTGTCGGCGGCCAGGATCCGGCGGGCGAAGGCGCCGTCCTTGAGGAGGCGCGCGATATCGCCCAGCACCGCGAGATGAAGTTCGGGGCTCTGATCCTCGGGAACGCAGATCAGCACAAGAACTCGCGCCGGTTCTTCGAGCGCGGAGAGTCTGAACCCCTGTCTGTGGGCGCCGAAACAGACGACCGGTTTTTCGATTTCCGCTACCCTGGCATGCAGGAGCACGACCCCGGGTTCGAGTTCGATGGGCTTGCGTTGCGCGATTTCCGTGAAGGTCGCCGAATAGCCGGCAATCGCTTTCCTGTTTCCCGGGAAAGCCGCGGCCAGAAGATCCCGGATGCCGTCCGCCACGGCGGTTTGCCGCATGTCGGTCAGGATACGGCCCGCGAGAAGGGCTTCACGCAGCAGATCGCCGTGTTTTTCCGTTTCGGATACCGTGTCCTCATGCTCGTCCGCCTGCTCGTTTGCCTGCCAATCGTGGGTTTCCGCTTTGTCGGGCGAAGGGAAATACATCATGATAAGGCCCGAATCGGGGGAATCTTCGCCGAGGAAATGCGGCAGACGTTCCACCGCCGGGTGCCAGGATTTCTCTCCGGGCCTTGCGCTCAAGAGAATATACATGCGCGAAGCTCCGCCGTTTTTGCCCAGAACGCTGTCCAGATAACGCCACTCGTCCAGTTCGATGGTCTGCATGCCGCTGAATCCCGCTCCGCCAACCTCGGAAAAAGCTGCCGAAAGCGCCTTTCCGTGGGGTTTCAGCGTGGCGAGCAGTGTGCGCGCCTGCAGATTCCTCGCGAGCGTATGCAGGCTCGCCAGGGCGGCCGCGAAGCCGGGATGCGTTTCGCAGGTGGGCGGCGCCACGATTACGAGTTGCCGCGCCGCGGAAAGCGGAGAAGGCAGACGCGCGACGAATACCATCCGGCCACCGCCAGTGACTACCTGCTCGATGACGGAACCGAAAAAAGCGTTGACCAGACGGGGGGGCTTGTTCCACCCGATGACGATCGAATCCGCCTTCTGTTCCGCCGCGGCCTGGAGAATACCCTTGGATACGTTCATCGACATACGCGTCACGGGGACGACCGGTATGGATGACGAAACGCTCTGCACGAGGGCCGAGGCGAGCATATCTTCCGCGCGGGCGAAGCCGTCCCGGCCTTCCTCGGATTCGGAAACGACGGCGAGCGGGAATACCGGTTCGAGGCTTTCGCCTTCGCGAAGGAGGAAGGCGAGTTCCATGAGGGAAGACGCGGTCGAGGGCTTGGAAATCGCGACGAGGATTCGCCCCGCCGATACTGTACCGTGATTCATTCCGGACTCTCCTGTGGGAGCGGGACGCCCCGCCGAACGCCTGACCGTCACCTGGGTCAGCACGCAGCTGGCCGCAGAAAGAAGGACGACTCCCGGCGCGTATGATTTCGGAAAAACCCCGGCCGCTACCGCGACAGCTACGAAAGCGATCGACAGCGAATCGTAGGACGACGAGAGCCCGAAGAAAACGGCGCGCTCCGATTTCCCTTCGTTCAGTGTACTGCGTCCGATTTCGGCCGCAAGCCATTTGGCGGCCAAAGCCGTCGCGATTATGGCGGCGCCCGCAATCAGGGCATCGGGATCGCGGAAGAAGGGGAGGACATCGATCGAAGCTCCGAATGAGATCAGGAAAACGGGCACCATGAACGAAGTCCCCACGAAACGCAGGCGGACGGCGATGGGAGAGGATTCCCTGAGGAATTTTCCGAGCGAAATTCCGGCGAGATACGCTCCGATAAAAGGACGAAGCCCGACCGCGGCGGCGATCCATGCGCTCGCATAGGCGAGGAAGAGCAGAAAAACCGCTTCGGTCGCGCCATCCGCTTTGGATTTTCTGAGGAAAAGCGAAGCGATTCCCGGCAACGCGAAAAATACGGCAACGACAAAGAGGATCGAAGCCGCGATTCCGAAGAGGGATACCCCGGCGACAGCGCCCGATGCGGCTAGCGCCGCCGGAGCGCCGAAAGACCCGGGCGACAGCCAGACAAGTACGGCGAGGATAGTCACTGACGCGGTTTGTGCGAGCGTAGTTCCCCCCAATGCGGCAGCGGCGGAAGGAAGACGGCTCATTCCTAGTTTTTCGAGGGAATGGCACGCGCCCGTTCCGGCCGAAGCCAGGAAGGCTCCGGTGAGAAGCGCGCGGGGTATCGATGCTCCGGGGAGGCTCAATCCGACAGCGAAGCCCGCCAGGAAGGGGACGGTAAAGGTAAGTGCGGCAAACAAAGCGTTTCGCGAAGGGTGCCTGGCGAATTTTGACAGGTCCATTTCCGCGCCGGCGATGAAAAATACATAGCAGAGGCCGAGAGAAGTGAAAAATTCCAGCCCGGCGCTCGGCCGAAGAAGGCCCGACAGCGAAGGTCCGAGAAAGACACCGGCCAGGACAATTCCCGCCGCTTTGGGGATTTTCAGCCGTTCCGCAAGAAAGGGAACGGCGAGTGCCGCCGCAAGGACAATCGCGAAGACGCCCGCGGGCTCGTCGAGGGCGCTGGACATCATGGAGAAAAGTGTACGCCGCCT
>JBDKUJ010000190.1:0-2756 GCA_039679665.1 Rectinema sp.
CGCCCCCGCGCGATGTTCATGTTCACGGGAACACTCGGAGATATCGACACATACGGCGAAGCTGTCGCCGCATTGGGCTCCGACAGGCTGTATGTGCGCGACACAGGCGGCGGAACCTACGGAACCTATACCAGGGACTACGAAGCGGTTTTCCAGGCTACGGTGGGATTCTCCTACGACTGGAGGAGTTCCGATGGTCTGTCCGTTGGCCTGCAGGCGCAGGGGTATTATAACGGCACCGGGTACGCCGATCCTTCGATCCAGAATATCGCAGGAGCCAAGGCGGTACTGGGTGATGGATATGATCTCAGGGAATCGGGGCTTTGGTATGCGGCAGGCCGACTGTCACTGTCGGCCCAACTGGGCGAGGATGAGACGATAGGCGTCGGACTGTCGGTAAACGGCATCGCAAACATTTCCGACGGTTCCGTGACCTTCACGCCGGCGTTCAGCCTGTCCCTGGGAGATCAGGGCAGCGCTCTCGATCTGGCCATGTCGGCGAAAACGATGCTCGGCGGACCCGGCACGGAATACGGATCGAAATCGGGCACTATGGTGACACCGGCTCTGTCCGCAACCATAATGGACGTAGTGACGGCTTCCGTTCAGGCGCCGCTCACGCTCGGCGCCGACAGCGCAGTCGACAAGGCAGACATCAATTTCAGCCTCAGCTGGAAAGGAATGAGCATCTGAGGAAAATGGGTACCTGAGGAATTGGAGGGTAGTGTGCGCGGGAAGGTTCTCATCGTCGAAGATACCGCCGAACTGGCCGAGTTGTATTCGGTATATCTCGAGCGCGAAGGCTTCGAATGCCGGATATCGGGCGATGCGGAGACCGCTCTTCCCCTGGCTATGGACCACGATTGGGACATCATTGTGCTCGATCTCAATCTTCCCGGCATGGACGGGTTCCAGTTTCTCGAGCAGTTGCGTAAAACCCGCAGCACACCGGTAATGATCCTCACCGCACGCGAAGCCGACGAGGACGTGATACACGGGCTTGGGGTCGGCGCCGATGATTTCGTCACCAAGCCCTGTCCCCCGCGCGTCCTTGCGGCGAGAGTGCGTGCGCATGTGCGCAGGACCGAATCGATCCAGTCCGGCAGGGACGGCCAGGTCTGGCGCTTCGGGCCTTTCGAACTCGACGCCGAAGCGCATTACGTAAGCCGTGCCGGCGTTCCGGTCAATCTGTCGTCCAGGGAAATGGGCATTCTCGAAGCGCTGGCACAGGCCGGCGGCAAGCCGCTTACGCCCGACGAACTCTACGACAGGGTTTGGGGGCAGAGCTTCGGCGATGTGAGCGCGGTTGGCGTATACATCCAGCGCCTGCGCAGGAAAATCGAAGACGACCCCGCGGCGCCGCACTATCTGCAGACTAGGTATGGTCAGGGATACAGGCTCAATCCCGAAGCGTTCTCCAGGGAGGTTTGATGAGACTGCGAACCCAATTCGCCATCCTGATCGCGGCGGTGACTCTCGTTCCCATCCTGTTCGGAATAATCCTTTTCGGAGCCCAGAGCGAGCCGAGGGACCCGCGTGCGCCGACCAAGGAATTCCTCGCGATCCTCAACGAGCGCTGGATGGCGGGCGACGAACTCGACATGGATGACTTGCAGTCTGCGGCGGAGCTTTCCGGCATGCCGCTGCGCGAAGCCGCCGTCGTCGCCAGGGATGGAGAAGTTCTCGTTTCGACATTCCGGCATATCGCCGTCGGGTCGCATGTGAATCTCATCGATCTGGCCCGCCCGCCGCGGGGAGCGTCAGGCCAGCCGAACCCGGAAATCAGGCTCATGCCGATCGACGGCAAAAACGACGAAAGCCCCATGATTCTGTTCGACATCCAGCCTTTCTGGTCCAAACAGGATATCCGGAATCGCAACATACTGATTGTCGCTCTTTTCGCCCTGGGGCTCTTTGTCGTCGCCGGCGTCATTTCCGTCCTGATTCTGCGTTCCATGAGCCGATCGATCAAAAAACTGGAAACCGATACGGCCATCGTGGCTTCAGGCGACCTCGACCATCCGGTGACGGGATCGGGAAGCCATGAAATCCTCCATCTCGCCTCGTCCATCAATATGATGAGGCTCAATCTCAAGGACATGCTCGCCCGAAGGTCGCGCATGATGATGGGCATAAGCCACGACCTGAAAACTCCGATTGCCCTCATCCAGGGCTACGCCGATGCGCTTTCCGACGAAGTCGCCGTGGATGAAGCCACCAAACGGAAGTATCTGGACATCATCAAGAACAAGTCATGCCAGCTGGAGGAACTCGCGTCGGCACTCGTCGATTTTCTCAAGATTGGAGGTGACGGCGCATACTCGATCGTTCCCGTCGATCCTTCGGTCCTTCTCGTGGATATGGGCAAGCGCTTCGCGAGCGACGCAGCTCTGATGAACCGGGAATTCCGCTGGGGATTCGGCCCTGAACTGGCGCCCGCCCCCTCATTCCATATCGGCGAAGTATCAATGAATCGCGCCCTGACGGAACGCGCCCTCGAAAATTTCGTGATGAACGCGTTCAGATTCTCGGGACAGGGTGGAACCGTGACGATGGAACTGTCGCGCAGTCCCGACGGCCTCGTTTTCGCGATCATCGACGACGGCCCCGGCATTTCGAACCAGGATTTACCCTACGTGTTCGACGCTTTCTATCGGGCTTCGCCTTCGCGCGCCGACGGCGGGCAGGGGCTTGGCCTCACTGTCGTGAAAGCCGTAGCCGAGCTGCACGGCTGGAAATCCTCATTGGGCCAGCGC
>JBDKUJ010000191.1:0-1532 GCA_039679665.1 Rectinema sp.
GCGGGTCCTTCAAAGATCCGGCCTTCGTCGAAGCGGCAAGGCTTCTCCAGAAGATGGTCGACACGGGTTGTTTCCAGGAAGGATTCATGGGCGCCGAGTATGCCTCGATGCGGCAACTGTTCGCCCAGGAAAAAGCCGCGATGGTCCTCATGGGATCCTGGCTGCCCGGCCAGCTCGCGACGGAAGCTCCGAATTTCCTTCCCAAAGTCGATTATTTCCGGTTCCCGACTGTCTCTGGCGGCAAGGGTAAAGTGACCGAAGTGGTCGGCGGAACCAATGCCGCGTTCGCCATCACCAAGGCGTGCAAGTATCCGGAAGCGGCGCAGGCATTGCTGAAGGAATTCTCTTCGGAGAAGACGGCGGCGGACGTACTCGGAGTCGCGAAGCGGCTTCCTGCCGTCAAGTACACCTACAATCCGGCGCAGATCGATTCACTCACCATCCGTGTGGCGAACGAGTTGAACAATTCCACCGGCATCCAGCTGTACTACGATCAGTCGTCCACGCCGAGTCTCGCGCAGACGCACCTTTCCGCTGTTGCCGCTCTGTATGCCAAAACCACTACGCCCGAAAAACTCGCCGCGGAATGGGAAGCCGCTGCAGAGAAAGATTTGAAGTGAGGTAGAGTATGACAATGCGACGCCGATTATCAGGCGACACGTTATCGACAGTTCTGCTTTTCCTGATACCGGCGTTCGCATTGTATGCGGTTTTTCTTGTGGTACCGGTGTTTCAGTCGTTTCGGTACAGCCTGTTCCGGTGGGACGGGCTCAGTCCGCTGGATCGTTTTGTCGGCCTCGGCAACTATAAGGAGCTGCTGGGCGATCCGGTATTCTGGAAGTCGCTCGCCAACAACAGTATCCTGCTCGTTTTTTCCCTCATCACGCAGCTGCCGGTCGCCATCCTTCTGGCGGTTCTGCTGACGGACAAGGTCCGGATGAAGGGCCTTTTCCGCACCATGTTTTTCGCGCCCCAGATAATTTCGACGGTCGCCGCCGGGTACATGTTCTACTATATCTACGAACCCACGTTCGGAATCCTGAATCAGCTCCTTCGGGCGCTGAATCTCGGATCGCTCGCGAAAGGCTGGCTCGGCGACACCAATCTGGCGCTCTATGCGGTGCTGTTCGTAATATCCTGGAGATTCGTCGGATTCTACATGGTTCTGTTCATGGCATCGATCGAGGGAATGCCCGTGGAGATTTTCGAAGCCGCGACGATGGACGGCTGCGGCAAGTGGATGATCGTCAGGAAGATAACTCTGCCGATGCTGCGCGACACCGTCAAGACGGCATGCGTCCTGTCGATAGTGGGTTCCATAAAATACTTCGATCTGATATGGGTCATGACGCAGGGAGGACCGGCGCACGCGAGCGAGTTGATCGCGACCTATATGTACAAAAAGACCTTCCTTTCATGGGATGTCGGATACGGTTCCGCGCTGGCTTTCACCCTCTTCGCGATCGCATTCGTGCTGTCGTCCGTTTTCATGAAATCCACAAAGTCCGAATCGGGCGGCAAAAGCATGCGAA
>JBDKUJ010000192.1:0-2083 GCA_039679665.1 Rectinema sp.
CAATTGCCGGATAAAGCGATAGGCAAGGAGAAAACGAATGGTCGAACGCCTCGTCAAGAATTCCGCCTGGAAAGGCCGGAAGGGGCCCGTCGTCCTCGTGATCATGGACGGCGTAGGATACGGTGCATATACGGAAGGCGATGCCGTCGCTTCCGCCGATATGAGGAATTTCAGGGCTCTGGAAGGGTCCTGCCCGCACAGTCGGCTCAAAGCGCACGGTACGGCGGTCGGTCTTCCCACCGACGAGGATATGGGCAATTCGGAAGTCGGCCACAATGCGATAGGATGCGGCCGCGTCTATTCGCAGGGTGCGCAGCTGGTATCCAATTCGATACGGAGCGGCGCACTGTTCGAAGGAAAGGTCTGGAAGGAACTTGTCGCGAAGGTAAAAGCCTCGAACGGCTCGCTCCATTTTATCGGCCTTTTTTCCGACGGTAACGTACATTCGCATATCGACCACCTTAAAGCCATGCTGACCCGGGCCGCCGCCGAAGGCGTCGCCAGGGCACGCGTGCATGCCCTCCTGGACGGACGCGACGTGGGGGCGCAGAGCGCTCTCGACTTTGTGCTGCCTTTCGAGGAATTTCTCGCCGGTCTCAATGCCAAAGGCGCCGATTTCAGGATCGCTTCGGGTGGAGGCAGGCAATACATCACCATGGACCGCTACGGCGCCGATTGGAGTATGGTGGAGCGCGGCTGGAACTGCCATGTAAAGGGCTTAGGCAGGCGTTTCCCGAGCGCCGAAGCGGCGATCAGGGCATACCGCGAAGCCGCGCCCGGCGTGATCGATCAGGACATACACGAATTCGTTGTGGCAGACGCGGCGGGACCGGTCGGAACGATCAAAGACGGGGACGGGGTGGTCTTCTTCAACTTCCGCGGCGACAGGGCCATCGAAATCACCGCCGCGTTCGAAAAGGAAGAGTTCGACAAGTTCGACCGCGGTCCCAGGCCCGATGTCTGCTATGCAGGCATGATGCAATACGACGGCGATCTCGGTGTGCCGGCCAAGTATCTCGTCAACCCGCCTTCGATCGAGCGGACCATGGGCGAATACCTGGCTGCGACAGGCTTGAGGACGCTCGCGATTTCCGAAACGCAGAAATTCGGACATGTCACGTATTTCTTCAACGGCAACCGGTCGGGGAAATTTTCAGAAACGCTGGAAGACTACGTCGAAGTGCCGAGCGACAGAGTGCCATTCGAGCAGCGCCCCTGGATGAAATGCGCCGAAATCACCGACAGGGTGCTCGAAGCGATCCGTTCCGGCAAGTACGATTTCATCCGTCTCAACTATCCGAACGGCGATATGGTCGGCCACACGGGTGTGTATCAGGCCGTAGTTTGCGGCGTGGAAGGCATGGATATCCAGCTCGCCAGGCTTCGCGACGCGGTGAAAGCTTCGGGCGGCATTATGCTCATAACAGCCGATCACGGTAATTCCGACGATATGTACGAGCACGAAAAGAAAACGGGAGCGGTTTCGAGGGATAAGGATGGCAATCCCAAAGCCAAAACGAGTCATTCCCTCAACCCGGTGCCCTGTGTCATCTACGATCCGGAGTATTCGGGCGAATACTGCACGGAACTCAAGGACGGCCTCGGAATTTCGAGCCTTACAGCGACTTGCATCGAGCTGCTCGGATACCTTCCTCCCTCGGATTACGATCAGGCGGTATTCGACCTGATCGGATAAACCTCAGGCGCGGCGGGATGAAATGGAGTGGACTGGGGTGAAATGGAGTGGACTGGGGTGAAATGGAGTGGGGGGCCTTCGATGGTCGAAATCGAACTGAAGGCGCGCGTGAACGATCCGGCCGCCGTGGAAGCGCGGCTGGCCGGATTCATGAAGTTTTGCGGCAAGGTAGACAAGGCTGATGAATACTGGGGCGTGCCTGCGTGTACGGAGCCTGGCGCGCAGCCCGGATTCCGTTTTCGGATCAGGACGGAGGGCGACCTTGTCCGTGTGACTTTCAAGGAAAAAACGCTTCGGGGCTCCATCGAAGTAAATCGCGAAACCGAATTCGACGTCGTCGGACACGACCAGTTCAGGGATTTTGTCCGCAAGACGGGCGCCAAACCC
>JBDKUJ010000193.1:0-1923 GCA_039679665.1 Rectinema sp.
ACGCGCGTAGATCGCTTCGAAGGCGACACCGTTTCCTTCGCCCGCTTCCGAGTCGATATCGGCGGCGGCACGCAGGGCAGCCTTCGCCGCGACCGAAGGCTCCTTCGCTTCGGGCAAATCCCGGATACGGATGTAGAGCGGATGCAGGGCGAAAGCCGACAGGGCGCTGTACGGCGAAGTCTGGGAGCCGGTGTCGTTGACCGGCAAGAGTTGCACGAGGCCGAATCCCCACGCCCTGGCTATTTTCCCCAAGGGGACGAGGTCGGGAAATTCGCCGCAGGGGCCGCCCGAATCGCTTTTGAGCGCCGAAAGAGGCGCCACCAGGCCGCAAATATTCCGTGTACCGTTGGCGAATTTCATGCTGTCGTTTCTTCCTTCGCATCCCGCGACTGCGCTCCGGCCTTCGGTTGTGCACCATCCCGGTACGCTCCATCCCGGGACTGCTGGCCGCCCCACAGAAGCCGTACCGCCGTCCTGATGTCGTCGACCCTCGTCCATTCCTGCGCTTTCGTCTTGGTCCGGGTGCCTTTGCCGGCGATTGCCGATCGGCTGGCTGCCGGTTCGTTGGCGGCGACTGCGGAAAGAGTGGCAGATGCGTCGGCGGATTCGCCTGGCAGGCGATCATCGGGTCCGAACACTCTTGTAAAACCCAAAGCCTCGGCCGAGCGGGCCCGCCTGCGCATCTGCCGTACCGGCCGCACTTCGCCGGCAAGTGAGAGTTCGCCGGCGAGGGCCGTACCGGAAGGAAGGGCTTCGCCCGACCGGGCCGAATACAGCGCACAGGCCAAGGCCAGATCGATGCCGGGCTCCTGCAGTTTGACGCCGCCCGCCACGTTGACGTACAGGTCCTGGTCAGAAAAGCGCATTCCTGTGCGCTTTTCGAGCACGGCGGCGATGCGCGCCACACGCGAAGCATCGATCCTGTCAGAAAATACGCGCGTAAAGCCGCCTTTGGCCGGAACCGTCAGAGCCTGGATTTCGACGAGCAATATTCGCGACCCTTCGTGTACGGGAGCGACCGCCACGCCGGGCGGCAGTCCACCTTCACGCCGAACCAGGAATATCCCCGATGGATCGGCGAGTTCGGCGAGCCCGGTCGCCGTCATCCTGAAAAGACCCAGTTCCTCGGTCGACCCGAAACGGTTCTTGGCCGCCCGCAGCGCCCGAAGTTCGCCTTCGGCCTGCTCGAAGCCGAGGACTGCGTCGACCAGATGTTCCGCCGCTTTCGGCCCGGCGATCATCCCGTCCTTGGTCACATGCGCCACCAGAACGATTATCGAATCGTGGGCTTTGGCCCAACTCGTGAGTTCCTGCGTGCAGAATTTGATCTGATTCGCGGTACCGGGCACTGCGCCCGCTTCGGCGGCATGCAGGGTCTGGATCGAATCGATCACAGTGAGCACCGGACGGACGTCGTCCAGAACGCTGCGGATCCGTTCCAGGTCGGGGGTACAGAGCACTTCGAGGCTTTCGCGCAGCGCCCCGAGCCTGTCGGCCCGCAAGCGTATCTGCGCGGGCGATTCTTCGCCCGATACGTAGAGCACCCGCCCCGCGACGCCCAGCCGGGCGCAGACCTGCAGGAGAAGCGTGCTTTTCCCGATGCCCGGTTCGCCGCCCAGGAGGACTGCCGAGCCGCGCATGAACCCTCCGCCCAATACTCGGTCCAATTCCGCCGACCCCGAAGAAATCCGCGTACCGGATGCGGGGTCGATCGAGCGGATGGGCAGGGAAAAGCTTTCGCCGCCCGAATCCCGCGGCGGGGCTGCGGCGCCTTCGCGCAGGGTATTCCACTCTCCGCACTCCGGGCAGCGCCCAAGCCATTTGGGCTCGATATGCCCACAGGCCGAGCATCGATAGACGGGATTCTGCTTCTTCATGTAAAGACATCGTAGCCGAGCCGGCCCCGCGCTTCAAGGTCGAGCT
>JBDKUJ010000194.1:0-2633 GCA_039679665.1 Rectinema sp.
GGAAGAAACCCCGCCGAATTGCCCACAAAGGGCCTGAAGCTCGACCTCACCGGCATCATAGACCTTTCGCCCCGCCTGGACGCGGTTCTCGGTTCCTGGCTGGATCCGGATGCCGCCCGACGCAACCTGTCCGCCTCCGAAGCGGCCGCGATACTCCGCGGGGAATCCGGAATTCCGTCCGGAGACCCTCTCCCCGAAAAACACGAGGCTTCTTTCCGGGCGCCGCAATTGCCGACGGACAGCCGGGTGTCGATCGAGCATGGCGACACCGGGGTGCGCATCGTCATCCCGCCGGCGAAATTCGGCGGAGGAACGACATCGGGCGCGGCGTTTTCGCTGGTATGGCTCGGTTTCGTGGCCTTCTGGACTTTCATGGCCCTGCGGATGCGCGGCGCCATGATGTTCCCGCTTTTCAGCATTCCCTTCTGGGGAGTCGGCGTATACATGGTCAAAACGATGATCGCCCCCGCCATCACGACCACGGAGATCATTCTGAACGGCGAAGGAATGATCTACCGCCGCACCGTATTCGGGCGGACGAACACCGATGTATGGCCTTTGTCGGACTTGGGCGGCCTGCGGCTTGAAAACTCGCCCGTAACCATGAACGGCAAAAAAACCAGGGAACTCCGCCTGGAAACGGGTACCCGAACCCTGAAGCTGGGCGCAGGATTGAGCGAAGCGGAGCTGCGTTTCCTGGAAGAGACACTTCGTATAGAGCTGAAAGCCTTGAAATCCTGAAAACCACCCCGAACATACGGTATTTTTTCGTTGCCCGGCGCCGGGAATGGGAGTAGGATATCCTCCGGATCGAAATCCTACAGGAGGCGCCATGAAACGCATAGCGTTCTTTATTTGCCTCGTCCTGGCAGTATTCCCAATTTTCGCCCAGGACGCTACATCGGGAGCCACTCCCGACTGGTCGCAGTACGAGGAGACCCCCCTTGTCCTGACCTTTGTCGAGACCTCTGACATACACGGGGCGATTTACAACTATGATTTCGTCAACGCCAAGCCGCTCGCCACATCCCTTTCCCAGGTGGCGTCCCTCGTCAAGGAAGAGCGTTCGGCGCCCGACGCCAACGTCATCCTTCTCGACAACGGCGACTCCCTGCAGGGCCAGCCCACGGTGTATTACTACAACTTCGAAAAGCTCGACGGAGCCCACATCTGGTCGCAGGCCCTCAATTTCATGGAATACGACGCGGTCGGTGTCGGAAACCACGACATCGAGGCGGGCCATGCGGTCTACGATGAGCTGTACGAAGAAGTACAGGCTTCGGTGCTCTGCGCCAACGCGGTCAAACCCGACGGCACGCCCTACTTCACCCCCTACAAGATCATCGAGCGCCAGGGCCTCAAGATCGCCATCCTCGGCCTCGTAAGCCCCAAGATCCCCGATTGGCTTCCCCCGCAGTTCTGGACGGGCATGGAGTTCGAGGACATGGTCGAAAGCGCCAAAAAGTGGGTTCCCATCATCCAGGAAAAGGAAAAGCCCGACGTCCTGATCGGTCTTTTCCACGCAGGCGTCGACTACACCTATGGCGGCACCACCAAGACCACCCGCTTCAACGAAAACGCCTCCCAGCTCGTCGCCGAGCAGGTTCCCGGTTTCGACATCATTTTCGTCGGCCATGACCACTCCGGCTGGGACGGCCTCGGCTGGGACCCCGTCGCCAAGAAAAAGGTCCCTGTCCTTGACCCGAACGGCAAGCAGGTGTTCATCTACGGCGCCCTCAATGCCGGTCGAACCGCTCCCGTGGTCAACATGTCCCTGACCTGGGATTCGGCCAACTACGGATGGAAGAAGTCGGTGCGCGGCGCGGCGGTCAATATCGCCAACTACAAGCCCGATCCGGATTTCACCACCCAATTCCAGCCCGCCTTCGACGACATCAAGAAGTGGGTCGACCGGCCCATCGGCAAGATGGACGGTGTTATCAGCACCCGCGATTCCATGTTCGGCGATTCGGCCTTCGTCGACCTGATCCACCGAATCCAGCTCGAGCTTTCGCAGGATCCGGCCATCGGCCTCGCTCCCGCCGACATCTCTTTCGTCGCGCCGCTTTCGGGCGATGCCAAGATTCCGACCAGCGCCGACGGTACGCTGTATGTCCGCGACATGTTCAATCTGTACGTGTACGAGAACTTCCTGTACACGATGACCATGACCGGCCAGCAGATCCATGACTTCCTCGAGTACTCCTACCAGTACTGGATGGCGACGATGCCGAACGAGGGTAACCACCTCATCAATTTCCAGAAGGACAAGGAAGGCAAACTCGTTCTCGATGCGCGCAGCAACATGCCGCTCACGGCCACAAGATCCTACAACTACGATTCGGCCGCCGGCATCAACTACTTTGTCGACATTTCAAAGCCCGCCGGCGAGCGCGTCACGATCACGTCCTTCTCCGACGGCAGGATCTTCAACCCCGACGAGACCTACACCGTAGCGATCAACTCCTACCGCGGCTCAGGCGGCGGCGGGCATCTCGAGAAGGGTGCGGGCCTCGACAAGGAAGTCATCCGCACCATGAAACTCGTGAACGGCGCCACCACCAAGGACTTGCGCTACTTCCTCCTGAAGTGGTTCGAAGCCCAGGAAGGAACCGTCACGGTCGGCCCGATCG
>JBDKUJ010000195.1:0-2458 GCA_039679665.1 Rectinema sp.
GAGATGCCCGCGCGTTCCGCCAGCTCGGCCTGTGAAATGCCCAGAATGCTTCTGCGGATCTTGAGGTTGAGCGCCAGGTTTTCGCGAAGGCTTGCCACGTGGGCAATCGTACCGGTATGCGCGGCAAAGGCAATCGGCTGATACGGAGTGTGATACTCTCTATTGCAAAGCGATATTGTGCGGATGCCGTGCTGCATCGCTGTGCGCCCGGAATGCCGATTGACCGTCCGTGCCCGGCGACCTAGGATCAGACTATGTTTGACCCCATTGTGTATGCGGCAAGGCGTAATGCGCTCGTAACTCGGCTGGGCACGAGACTCCCGGGGCGGCAGGGCGCGTCGGGAATCATCGCGTTCCCCGGCAACGGCGAAAGTCCCGCGAATTATGCCGACAACTGTCATCCTTTCAGGCAGGATTCCTCCTGGTTGTATTTTTTCGGCATCGATGCGCCCGGTATGGCTGCGATCATCGATCTCGATGAAGGAAAGACGACGTTATTCGCCTCCGATCCGGCCATGTCCGACCTCATATGGACGGGACCGGCGCCCTCGGCCGCAGAGTACGGTTCAATGGCTGCGGTGGATCGCGTCCTTCCGCCGGATGCCTTCCGTGCCGCTCTGGCCGCGGCCGCGGGAGCCGGCAGGCGGGTCCGCTATCTTCCACCTTACAGGGACGATGTTGTCATTGCGTTGGCCGGCGCGCTGGGGCTTCAGGCTTCCGGGGTAAAATCGGGCGCTGATCCCGACTTGATCGCAACGGTGATCTCCTTGCGCGAAATCAAAGAGGAGCGCGAAATAGTCGAGCTGGAAAAAGCGGTCGGCATCAGCGTCGACATGCACCGGGCCGTGCTGCGGGAAGCGCGCGCAGGCTGGACCGAATCGCAGGCCGCGGCCCTCGTTTCGTATGTGGCAGCTCAGGCGGGCGCGAGGCTTTCATTCAGCACCATCGCGACGACAAAGGGCGAAGTGCTGCACAACCATGACCATTCCCGGATTCTGGAGCGGGACGGCAGCTTCCTTCTGGACGCTGGCGCCGAAGCGCCTTCGGGATATGCGGGCGATCTCACTACGTCGTTCCCGATAGGAGCACGTTTTTCGCCACGGCAGGCCGACATCTACAGGCTTCTTTTGCGCATGTTCGGACGTGCGACCGCGGCGCTTGCCCCGGGCAGGGCTTTCCTCGACGTGCATCGCCTGGTTTGCCTGGAACTCGCCTCGGGTTTGAAGGAGTTGGGCATCATGAAGGGGGACCCGGCGGAGGCGGTTTCCTGCGGTGCGCATGCGCTGTTCATGCCCCATGGTTTGGGCCACATGATCGGCCTGGATGTGCACGACATGGAAGCTCTCGGCGAAGATGCCGTCGGTTACGGCGGAGCGCCGCGAAGCGGGCAGTTCGGGCTCAGTTCCCTGCGCCTTGCCAAGCGCCTCGTACCCGGTATGGTTCATTCGGTCGAACCGGGCATATACTTCATACCGGGCCTCATCGATTCATGGCGCGCGGACGGACTGCACAGGGAATTCATAGACTATGGCGCGCTCGAGGGCTGGATTGGCACGGGCGGCATGCGGAACGAGGAAGACTGGCTCGTCACCGGGGCAGGCGCGCGCAGGTTGGGGCCCGAATTCGACAAGAGTCTCGAAGCCGTGGAAGCGGCGAGGAGCGGTGCATGAAGACTGTATTCAACGCGGCATTCCAGGAAGAAGCGAAGGTTCTGAAGAGTATTCTCGATTCGGCGGGCATCAACGCCGAGCTGATGGCCGACAGCATGCTCGACGTGAATCCATATTTCGTCATTGAACCTAAAGGCGTCCAGATCGTCGTTCCCGACGACCAGGAAGAGGATGCGAAGGCGATCGTGGCCGATTTCAAGATGAACAAGAAGGACAATCTGAACAAAGCCAATCAGAAGGAGCCGACGCCATGATCAGCCTGAAAAGCTCCGTTCGGAAGCCGGTCCGCGTCAATTCTCCGGTGTCTGCCTTCGTATTCGCCGCATTCGTCGCGCTCGCCTCGTTCGCTGCGGTTTTCCCCGCGGCGGCGGCTCCCGGAACGATTTCGGTTTCGGGCGAAGGTTCCGCGGACTTCGTGCCCGAATTTGTCGATATGAATTTTTCCGTGTCCGCGAGCGCTCCCGGGTATCGCGAAGCCCAGAAAAAGCTCATGGATTCGGCGGCTCAAGTCATCGAAACCGTCTCAAGCCTGCCATGGATCGACGCCAGAGACCTCGCGACGCAATCCTTTTCTTTGAGCGAGATATGGAATTACGAGGATGGCGGCCGGAAGTCGGGAGGCTATATAGGGACCACCGGGCTAACCCTGCGCGTACGGAATCTCGACCGCTACCAGGACACGATACTCGCCCTTCTCGACGCGGGAGTGAACGGCATCGAGCAGGCGACATTCGGTCTGTCCGACGAGGCGGCGCTCGGCGTCAAGGCTCTGGAAGCGGCGTTTGCCG
>JBDKUJ010000196.1:0-5111 GCA_039679665.1 Rectinema sp.
ATCGATTTCGAAGCTTTCAAGCGGGCCAAGCAGATAAATGACCAGGTAGGAAAGCCGCTGTACGGCGGATCGACGCTCACCATGCAGGTGGCCAGAACGCTGTTTCTTGTTCCCGAAAAGAGTTATGTCCGCAAGTATTTCGAGGTGATCGCCGCTCTGGAGCTGGAGCTCTTTCTCACCAAGGACAGGATCCTCGAACTCTATTTCGGCTATGCGGAGTGGGGCAGGGGAATTTTCGGTATCGAGGCCGCGGCGCGGCATTGGTACGGGAAAGGCGTTTCGGCCCTGACCAGAGACGAGGGAGCGCGGCTCATCGCGCTGCTTTCTTCGCCGATACGGTACAGTCCCACGACACTGCAGAAATCGGGCATCCTGCGCGAGCGTTACGCCTATCTCACAAGGCGTTTCGTGTCAGGAAACGCCGCGGCGTCCGTTTCCCCCGATCTCATCGAGCTGCCGCCCAAGCCTCTGCCTTCCGTCGAGCCCGGCGTCGAGGAGAACGCGGAATCCGTCCTTCCTTCGACGGCCGTTCCAGCTACCGGAGAGACTGTGCCGCAGGATGCCGCATCCGCCGGGATCGGCGCGACGGGAACGGAAAGTACGATCCCGGCCGGCGATGCCTCGAGCCTTTCTTCGGGCGCTCCGTCTGTTCCCGCCGAAAGTCCTTCGGACTGATTCAGCGGGCCGTTCTGTCGGGCATCGAAAGTGCCCTGTCCAGCGCATCGGCGAAGAGTTTGGTCTCGCGGCTGCCGCGTGACGAGGCTCTCGGCGACTCGGGCGCAAGGCCGAGGGCGCGCAATTCCGCCATCCGGTCGCGGAGAGAGCGGCGGGCGCGCACGTTTTCGGTAGTGAACAGGTCTCCCCTGTCGTTGAGCACCGGAATTTCCCTGTCGGCCATGCGTTCCGCGAAGGGAAGGTCGCGGGTGACGACGAGATCGCCCGGAATGGCCGAGGATTCGATAAAAGAGTCGGCCGCATCGGGGCCGGCCGTGACGATGGTAAGAAGATCCGCCGGGATTTCGGGGATTTTCCTGGAAGCGACAAAGCGGACCGTGAGAGCCTGCCCTTTCCGGGCGGCGGAAAGAGCGCGACGCAGGAGAATGGGACGCAGATCCCGTGGCAGGCTGTCGGCGTCGACCCAGATCGTCAAGTCGCAGCTCCCGCCGGCACGGATGCCCTGTATACGAGGCCATGGCCTTCGATCCGGTATCGCCCGCAATCGGCGCGGACGAATGCCGACTCTCCGCGCGCAAGTCCGAGCGAAGGGCTGCCGTCCGGCTCGAGCACGAGTTTGCCTGAAACGCAAAGGAGTATTTCCGGTCCCGCCGTCTCGTGCCAGTTTCCGGAATCCGCGGTTCCGCCGGGAGATTCTCCTGAAGAGTTTTCGAAAGAGTCGATCGAGGAAAGGGCGAATTCGCTCGCGGGTACGGGCCAAAACCGCTCTGTGCCGCGGATTTCGGGCCGGACCAGCGTGGCGGCGCCCGTCGCGGAATCGAGGGCGCGCATGAGTTCGGCGATGTCGATGTGCTTGGGCGTAAGCCCGCCTCTGAGCACATTGTCGGAATTGGCCATCAGTTCCAGGGCCGTGCCTTCGACATAGGCATGGAGTACGCCGTCGGGAATGTAGAGACCCTCGCCCGGCGCGAGATCGTACAAATTCAGCAGAAAAGGCATGAGCGCTCCGGGGTCGGCCGGATACGCGTCTATCAGGGATTGCGCCAGATATCCTGCCTTGCGTTCCTCCCGGTCGGAGGAAGAGGCAAGAATCCGGGCGCGCGGTGCGGCCAGCATACCGAGTCCGGAACGGGCCGCAGGACCGAGAGAGAGTATCTGCCCGACGAGAGCCTTAAGGTCGTCTTCGGCGCCGTTGTCCCGGTTTTTTGCCGCCATGAAGTCGAGAAAAGCGCATATATCCTTGCCGAGAAGAGTTTTCGCTTCAATGGACGGTCTGAAGCCGCAGAGCGCCCTGAAGGGCGAAAGCGCCACGGCGAGTTCGGGCTTGTGTCCCGGGTCGCGGTAGACGCGTTCGGGCGCGTCCAGCGGAATTTTCGCGGCGTTTTCCCTTGCGAAGCCCTCCTTTGCGAGCGCTTCGGAAGGATGGACCTGGATCGAAAGAGGTTTTGCGGCGGACAGCCCCTTGAACAGGAAGGGAAGTCTCCCGAACCTCGCGCCGATATCGGGGCCGAGACAGCCTTCGGGGTCGGCGGCGATATAGGCGTCCAACGAAACTGGAACGCTTTCGTGTTCGCCCGTGCCGTCGCCCCTGATCTGCAGGGAAGTACTGCGCAGGAGGGAAGGAGAGGCGGGATGGGCTCCCATCCAGAATTCCGCGGCCGGCCGGCCCGCGGGAACGGTGACGCCGATATGCTTCGCGAGTCCGTCAAGACTGCCCCATGCATAATCCCGGACCGGATTCGACATGGGGAGAATCCGGAAAGAGTTCCGCGGGGAATTCATTGTCGCAGTGTACCGGATGGGGCGGTCGCAGGCAAGATCGACGGGTTTCGGTAGTGTTCATGCGTCCAGGAAACGCCCGACTTCGCGTTCGATTACGTCGAGCCCGTCGACGAGGAGGCGGCATTCGGGCAGGCTCTCCACGAAAACCGGACCGTAGCGCTTTGTGACGAGGCGGGGGTCCAGCACGACGACGGCACCACGGTCTTCCGAATGCCGGATGAGACGGCCGAAGCCCTGTTTGAAGCGGATAACCGCTTCGGGAAGGCTGATCTCCATAAAGGAGTTGCCGCCGCGTTTTTCGAGCGCTTCGGCACGCGCCATCTGTACCGGATCAGTCGGCACGCGAAAAGGAAGCTTGCAGATTATCACAAGCGACAATGTTTCGCCGGGAGCGTCCACACCCTCCCAGAAGGAATCGGTGGCGAACAGCACACTCGAAATATCGTCCCTGAAAGCGGCCAGTAGGCGCGAGCGGTCATCCATGCCCTGGCGCATGCAGACGATGCCCAGGGCTTCCATTTCCGGCTTCGCCGTTTCATACGCGCTCAGCAAGGCTTCATAGCTCGTGAAAAGCACCAGCGCGCGCCCGCGCGATGCCTTGATCAGGCGCAGTACCGCGCGGTTTATATAGGCGCGCGAATCGGGATTGTCGGGTGCGGGCGCGCCCTTGTCGACGGCGAGTAGTGCGTTCGTCCTGAAAGGAAAAGGCGAGGGATAGCTCCTGGCCGCCAGATCCTCGCGCTTCCGGTCGAGGCCGGTCCTGTTCATCCAGAAATCGAAACTGCCCCCCACCGACAGAGTAGCCGAAGTGCAGATCGAAGACCGCATTTTCCCGAAAACCGCATCGCGCATCGTGGCCGCTATATCGAGTGGCGAAGCCACGAAGTCGACGAATATTTCCCCGGAACTCAGCCTGGATTTTTCCAGCCAGAATACCGTTTCCGCGTGTGCGTCGAATTCCTTGAATTTGGCGCACAGGGAGGCCAGTTCGCCCAGTTTTCGCTGCGAGGCTTTCGCTTCGAAGTAGGCGCTCTCCTGGGCGAGACTGTCCGGGCAGTCGTCGAGGGCGTCGCCGAGGATGCCCGATACCGCGAGGAGCGCCCGTTCGAGCGCACCCGCCGGCCCGGAAATGCGGCGTTCGTTGTCCGGATCGCGCAGGGCGAGCCGGACGGTCCGCTCTTTTCCGAAAAGGCCGAGGGCTTCCCTTTCGAAATCGGCGACGGCCGCCCTCGCTTCGGAAAGGGCGCGATCCAGTCCGTCGAAGCGCCGGGAAGAAAAGCCGGGCAGAGCGAGAAGCCTGATGGCGACGCCGAATTCCCGCCCGCGATTCTTGCGCCTGATGCGCGCGAGGCGCCTGTATACCGAAAATTTCGACAGGCTTTCGGAAAAAAGGCTGGTGGCGCTCGACTCGATCGCATGGGCTTCGTCCAGGACGAGGGCGCGGTACGCGGGCAGGACGGCCGTCTGTTCATAGCCGGCGCCGCGAAGGCGCGACGCGAGGTCGGCGAAGAGGATGTGGTGGTTGGCGACGACGATCTGTGCGTCGGCGGCGGCTTTACGCACCGAGAGAAGGTGGCATTCCTCTCTGTGGAAGCACCGCAGGCCCAGGCAGGACTCGGCTTCGGAACAGATGCGGTTCCATACCTGATCCTCGGGCCAGAAGGGAAGATCGGCGCGATCGCCCGAACTCCCCGATTCGTCCCAGGCCGCGATCCTTCGCAGGGGATGATCGGCATCCGCGAGAAGGCCTTCTTCGTCGAGAGCTTCCGACAGTCTGACCTTGCAGAGATAGTTTCCCCTGCCTTTCACGAGTACGGCTTTGACCGGTTTGCGGAACAGGGAGGCGACTACGGGTATGTCCTTGTCGATAAGCTGTTTCTGGAGATTGATGGTCGCGGTCGAAACGACGATCCGTTCGTCGTTTCGCA
This sequence comes from Rectinema sp., assembly GCA_039679665.1. Taxonomy (GTDB): domain Bacteria; phylum Spirochaetota; class Spirochaetia; order Treponematales; family Rectinemataceae; genus JBDKUJ01. The sequence goes on from JBDKUJ010000196.1 coordinate 4,386, forward strand.
GGGCCCAGGCGAAGGCGGGTACGAGGTATGCAAAAGATTTTCCGACGCCGGTTCCCGCCTCGGCGACCATGACGCCGCCATCGTTCAGGGTCGCGGCAACGTCGCCGGCCATTTGGACCTGGGAAGGGCGCGGCTCGAAGTGTTCCATGAGGCGGCCAAGTTTGCCTCCCGAATCCAGGACTCCTTCGATTTCCAGGACGTTCACTGGCCGGTATGCCCGCTTGCGCGCCGGTTCGGCCACTACGAATACGTGCGACACCGCGTTGTCGACGATATAGGAACCCACGCCGGCCGACCCTGCCTGAGCGGCGATTTCCACATCGGCGTCCGAGGGGTTAAGCGTGCCCGAAGGATGATTGTGCACGATGACGTCGCCACGGTCGAAATGCGAGGAGAGCGCAGGCACCGCCGACTTGGAGCCGCGCGCAACCACTTCCACCGAGCTGATTTTGCCGTCTCCGTCGGTCCGGCAGACGGCGAAGACTTCGTTCCCGCCTGCGCCTTCGATTTCGCCTGCGAGGGTGAGGATCGCCTCGGGCGTGAAACGGGTCGAGGCCTGTGTGCGGGCTGTCTTGTTCTGGGGAGGAAGCATCGCGCTGCAGTATAGCGCGCCGGTACTGGCGCAGGAACCTCCGGCACGGTTATTCTTGTCGTATCGCCATGAACGAAATCCTTTCCGACCGCATCGTTTCCGTTCGACCCGGTGTCCGCCGCTATGTCGGCCCC
>JBDKUJ010000197.1:0-1888 GCA_039679665.1 Rectinema sp.
TTCGGAGAACCATTTCTTCGAGAAGCATCAGAAATTCCGGGTGCCGCAGTTCCAGCCACTTCAGCACCGTGCCGGAATAATGCAACAGGGATGAAACTTCCGGAAAACGATACAGCACCGAAAGATAAGGCCGCCAGCAGCTTTGATACCGGCGTTCGAAATCCGCTTCCGCACTGCCTTCGGGCATGTGGTTGTAGGTTCCGAGGATCACGCGGTTCAACTGCATCGAGATCGGCCTTTCCTCTTGTAGTGCGTTTAGTACGTTGTATTACGAAATATGACGAATCCCCATCATGCCGCCGAACCGCCCGGGACCGCAAGCGTTCCGGCATCGAAAAAATCGATTCCTGTCCCGGGACGGCCGAACAATCCGCCGCAATGCGTTACTCGCCCGGCAAATGAAAAGAAACCGGTTCGTCCGGAAGAGAAAGCTTTTTTTTGCGTCCGAATGCGACAAAGGAATATATGAGGCTCGCGGCGGCGAGAGCGAAAACCGCGTATCCGGGCTTTGCTGCGGAAGCGTTTTTCGTCCGGACCTCCGCGATTGCGCCGGCCTCGGGAGGGATCAGCGTCGCACCCGAAAAGTCGACGTCGTCGTACCCTGAGCCGGAAAGCGCGGCGAGCATGCTTTCGACCGACAGGGATGGATGCCCGACCGTCGCTTCCGCGAACCATGCCGCGTCGAAGCGTTTTACCGTAACCTTGCCATCCGGGTAGTCCAGCACAGCGTCGGCAAACGGATTCGAGGGAATTCCGCCCATCCGTTCGAAGGCAAGGGATTCCTCGAATGCCCGGTGGGCGATATGCGCCGCGCCCATGGTGGCTCCGGAATCCGTTCCCCGACTCGGCGCGGGAATCGGTATCGCCGCTTCTCCGCCGGAAAGAATCCCGTCCCGCGGGAATGGAGCGAACACGGAGACGAAAGCGGGAACAAGCAGAGCGCACAATGCGATGGGCGCCGCAAGTCGTAGCGCGAGCAAACCGGGGTCTCTGTTTTTAATTTTCGCCTTTCGGCTGTCGCCCTTCCGGTCGCCCATTCCGCCGTTCGCGACGGCGCCGCCCCTGCTTCCGGCGGCGGCTATGGATGTCACACGGAAAGGACGATGCCGTATTTCCTTTTCGGCCGACTGTTCCGTTCCGGCCGGGGCGCTGTATCGCGTATCGAAAGAAAGGAGTGCCAGGGCCGCGGCCAGCGATGCGACGATTCCCGCGACCGCGGAAGACGGAGTCGCTGCCAGCGCGACCGCGGCCAGGAGGGGATTCGCGATATCTGCGGCAATGCCGGCCACCCGCGTTTCAGCTCGAGCGTTTTCAGCGCCCAGAAAGCCCCGAATGCGCTGGGCGTTTAGGGCGCCCTGCGATCGCCTTGCCGCTGCGCCGGAAAAGGCTATCGCAAGCAGAATGCCCATGACTGCGGCTTCCGTGCCACCCGCCGCCAAAAGGAGAAAAGGCGCCGACGAAACCGCGGCGAACTTTGCCGAGTCGGCGTAAGGCGTCCCCCTGTACCTGCGGAACGAGCCTGTCGCGAACATTGCGATGGCGATCGCGCACAGACCGGCCTGAAGCGCGAAAACCTGTGGATACCGCACTTCGGGCGCCACGACAAAGGCTTGCGTTCCGAAGGGAACGAGCGCCTTTTCCGCTTCGGAAGGGTCGGCCAGAGGATGCGAAGGCGGCAAATAGTACAGATTCCAGAAATGCCCATCGGGACCCTGTGCGCGGAACCACGATTCCAGACCACGTACATATTCGTCCACACGTGGGTCCCCGGGCACGAACCCATCGACCACTTCGGCCAGGGAAAATTCGCGCAGGGTTCCCGACCAGTCCGCGAGAAAAACCGGTTGCGTTCCCCGATAAAGTACGACGCCTTCGCCGGCCGGATCGG
>JBDKUJ010000198.1:0-4188 GCA_039679665.1 Rectinema sp.
AGCCGCCCGAAGCCAGGAAAAGTTCGGCGTCGTATATACCGCAATAATCTCTCGGAAAAAGATTGGGAGAGGCTTCGGCGGCTTCTCCGCGGCCTTCGACGGGCAGAATTCCCGAGGAAACGGCGATCCGCGATTTTATCCGCGCATCCCTGGCGGCCGGAGAAAAAACCGCTTCGAGGCGAGCCCCGTCCGCGGCCGTCAGAACCGGCGTAACGCAGAGTGCGCTCGATCCGCATATCTTCCGGCGCAAACGAAAGGAAATGGCGGACGTGGCGAGCCGCATGTCGCTCCAGAGCACAAGCACTTTGCCGGTGCCCATTTCTCGCATTCCCAGGTTCAGCAGAGCTCCCGGGTTGGGACTGCCCGAGCTGAGCAGGAAGCGGACGCCGGGGAAACGCCGGCTCATCCTCTCGCCCTGAGCTCTGTCCGCACCGGAGGCTGCATGCACGATCCGGGTAAAACCGGCCGCATAGAGCGACTCGAAGAGCATGTCCCTGTAGAAACCCTCGCCGCGGGCGAGCACGAGGACAGCCAGATCATCGTCGCTTGGCCATTCAGGATCGCCCGACCGCAGGACCGTATAGCTCTGTGTATGCCGCACTTTGCGCGCGGCTTTTATTTCCGTCGCTTTCATCCCTTCCAGTATCGGCCCCATAGCGCAAGGCATGAAGCCTTGGCAATAGCCTGAACGAAAATAATTGTAGATTTTTTTGGTCGGCAGCTCTTGCATGTGCAGGTTCCTTGGATTATACATAGGCCTGAATGAAGACGACACCACAACCTGTGGTGTATATCGGCGTTCCGGTATTCAGCTATTGTATATAAGCCAACTATTGTTGCATCGACGGGCGCAAGGGTCGTTTCGTCGCGGAGGATTCACGTGAAATTTGAACGTAAGTTTACCAAAGCCGGTTCTGGCCCCTACGAAGGAATACAGTGGGAAGCCCGCACCAGTGAAATACGCGATCCGAACGGCAAGGCCGTGTTCAAGATGGATGGCGCCATTGTTCCTTCCACATGGAGTCAAATCGCCACCGATATTCTGGCGCAGAAGTACTTCAGGAAAGCGGGCCTCAAGGTGGGCACCGCCAGGGGCTGGGAATCGATGCTGCCCAAATCGCAGCGCCATCTGGCGGGAGAGGGAGCCAAAACCGACGCCGAGCACGACTGCCGGCAGGTATTTCACCGCCTGGCCTGGACCTGGTGCGTCTGGGGACGTGAAGCGGGTTATTTCGACAGCCCCGAGGACGAACGCGCGTTCTACGACGAAGTGCTGTACATGCTCGCCAGGCAGATGGCCGCGCCCAACAGCCCGCAGTGGTTCAACACGGGGCTTCACGCCGTCTACGGAATAGAGGGGCCGGCGCAGGGCCACTACTATGTCGACCCGGCCTCGGGCGAAGTGCGCAAATCCGAATCCGCATACCAGCGGCCGCAGCCTCATGCCTGCTTTATCCTCGACATACAGGACGACCTCGTGAACGAGGGCGGCATCATGGATCTCGTCACACGCGAGGCGAGGCTCTTCAAATACGGTTCGGGCACGGGCTCCAATTTTTCCAAAATCAGGGGTTTGAACGAAAACCTTTCGGGCGGCGGCGTTTCTTCCGGCCTTCTGTCCTTCCTGAAAATCGCCGACCGGTCCGCGAGCGCCGTCAAATCCGGCGGCACTACGCGCCGCGCCGCCAAGATGGTCATCCTGGACGCCGATCATCCGGACATCGAATCCTACATCAACTGGAAATCCGAAGAGGAATACAAAGTCGCCTGTCTCGCCGCGGGAAGCGCCCTGCTCAATTCTAAAGCGGATTCACTCCGCAAGGCAGTCGACGAGGGTTTGGCCTCGGGCGGCGGCATCGACCGGGCCCTTTCCTTCGACGACAACCCCGCATTGCGCAAGACGGTCCGGAACTGCCTGCGCGAGGGCGTACCCTCGCCGTGGATACATCAGATCCTGTCCATGTATCGCCAGGGCGACAGCGTACCCGCCCTGCCCCGCTACGACACGGGCTGGGAATCCGAAGCCTACAACACCGTGTCCGGCCAGTCTTCCAACAATTCCATACGCGTCGACAACCGCTTCATGAAAGCCGTCGTAGAGGACGGCGACTGGGAACTCACCGCGCGCACTACGGGCAAGGTGATGAAAACAGTCAAAGCCCGCGCCCTGTGGGACAAAGTGGCCCGCGCCGCCTGGAGCTGCGCCGATCCCGGCATCCAGTTCCACGGTACGGTGAACGAGTGGCATACCTGTCCGGCCGACGGCGAGATCAGGGGCTCGAATCCCTGCTCCGAGTATATGTTCCTCGACGATACGGCCTGCAATCTCGCCTCGCTCAACCTGATGGCCTTCTACGATACTGAATCGGGGGTTTTCGACGACGACTCCTACCGCCACGCGATCCGTATCTGGACCACGGTACTCGAAATTTCCGTGGTCATGGCGCAATTTCCCTCCAGGGAAATCGCGCGCAGATCCTACGACTATCGCACCCTGGGCCTCGGATACGCCAATCTGGGAAGCCTCCTCATGGTCATGGGCCTCGCCTACGATTCGGACGAAGGCCGGGCCGTGGCCGCTTCCCTCTCCGCCATCCTGACCGGCGAAGCCTATGCCCAGTCGGCTCGCATGGCCGAAGCCTGGGGTCCCTTCGCCCGCTTCGAAGCCAACCGCGAGCCCATGCTCCGCGTAATCCGCAACCATCGCCGGGCCGCCTACGACGCACCGGTTTCCGAGTACGAAAACCTTACCGTCGCCCCTTCCGGCCTCAAGGAATGGGCCTGCCCCGCCAATCTCGTCGCCGCCGCCCGCGAATCCTGGGACGAAGCCCTCGCCCTTGGAACCAGGCACGGCTACCGCAACGCCCAGGTCACCGCCATCGCCCCCACGGGTACGATCGGCCTCCTTATGGACTGCGACACCACCGGCGTCGAGCCCGATTTCGCCCTGGTCAAGTTCAAGAAGCTTGCGGGCGGCGGCTACTTTAAAATCATCAACTCGAGCGTGCCGCCGGCCCTGCGCGCCCTCGGTTACGACGATGCCGCCGTCGAGCGCATCGGCCGCTATGCCCTGGGTACGGGCACCCTGAAAGACGCTCCGGGCGTCTCGGCCGAATCCCTCGCCGCCAAAGGCTTATCCGCGAAGGCGCTCGAAAAGGCCACAAAGGCCCTGGCCGGCGCGATCAGTCTGGAAAGCTGCTTTGCGTCGTACGTGGTGGGCGAGGAAACGTACCGCGACCTCGGCATCGATCCCACCGACGCATCCGATCCTTCTTTCAGCCTTCTGGCGCATCTGGGTTATTCGCCCTCCGAGATCGAGGAGGCCGAGCTCTTTGCCTGCGGCGCGATGGGTCTGGAAGGCTCGACCGACCTCAAGGCGGAAGATCTGCCGGTGTTCGACACGGCAACACCCTCCGGCAAGAAGGGCACGCGCAGCATCCAGTGGAAGGCGCACATCGCCATGATGGCGGCTGCCCAGCCTTTCATCTCGGGCGCCATTTCCAAGACCATAAACATGCCCAACACAGTGGGTTACGAAGACGTCAAGGGTGCCTATATGGTGGCCTGGCGTTCCATGCTCAAGTCCATCGCCCTGTACCGCGACGGTTCCAAGCTCTCCCAGCCCCTCTCCGCCCTGGCGCCCGGCGTCGACCAGATCGCCGACTCTATCGTCGCCCTTCAGACGGAAGGCCTGGACTCGCCCGATCCCGACGAAACCGGCATGGCGCAGCCTTCGCGCGGATCCGCCCCGTCCTCCGATTCCTCGGCGCGTCCGGCGCCGGAATTGCCCGGAATCCCCGTTTCGCCGCGCGGCCTGCGCCGATCCCTGCCCAACCGGCGCGCGGGCTACACGCAAAAGGCCAAGATCGCCGGCCATTCCGTGTTCGTCCGCACGGGCGAATACGACGACGGCGGCCTGGGCGAGATTTTCCTCGATATGCACAAGGAAGGCGCGGCGTTCCGCTCCATCCTGAATTCCTTTGCCATCGCCGTTTCCCTCGGGCTCCAGTACGGCGTGCCTCTGGAAGAATACATCGATGCCTTTACGTTCACCCGCTTCGAGCCGAACGGCATCGTGCAGGGTCATGATTACATCAAAATGTCGACCAGCGTTCTCGATTTCATCTTCCGCGACCTGGCGATTTCCTATCTCGACCGGCACGAACTGGGACAGATAAAGCCGGAGGA
>JBDKUJ010000199.1:0-11579 GCA_039679665.1 Rectinema sp.
ATGCCCATCATGGAGCGCTCGCCCTTCAACGCCCTGGTCGAAGGCGAGGGCGAACTGCCCTTTGCGCGCATCCTCGAGGACGTACGGCTCCATCGCCCGCTTTCGCGGCACTATAAGGCGGATGACCTCCTCGATCTTTCGACCCTTCCCAACCCTTACCTCAACGGGGCGATTCCCTTTGATCCCGAAAAACCGGTGCACCTCGAAACCATGCGCGGCTGCCCTTCCAGGTGCGGTTATTGCTATTACGGCAAGAATTTTCCGGGAATCCGCAAGTTCGCGCGCGAGGACGCGGCCCTGGTGATCAAGGCGGCGGGAGAAGCGGGTGTACGCGAACTCTATCTGATGGACCCCTCCTTCCAGGCGGCGGGAGATCTTGAAGCCAGGCTGAAAGAGCTGGCCGCGGCCAACACGGCGGGCATGGCTCTGCATGCCGAACTCCGACTCGAATCCGTCACCGAGGAATTGGGTGCCCTCTATCGCGAAGCGGGACTCGCTTCGGCGGAAGTGGGATTGCAGACCGTCAATCCCCGCGCGCTCGAAGCCGTGGGCAGGACATGGGACCGCCAGGCTTTCGAACGCGGCGCGGCGGCCATGGAAAAAAACCATATCGTCGTCAAGACGGGGCTCATACTCGGCCTACCCTTCGATGGCCTGGACCAGGTCGTCGAAACTTTCGACTTTCTCGGAATGCACGGTTTGGGTCAGGATGCCGAACTCTATCCCCTCTCTCTGCTGCCCGGCACCGAAGTACGCGAAAAAGCCGACGAATGGGGCATGTCGCGCATGGACAAACCGCCCTACTGGGTCACGTCGACCGACTGGATTTCGGGCGATGACATGGCGGATGCGGTGGCTGCCTTCGAGGAAAGTTTCGACATCGAATGGGCCAGTCCGCCCGCCCCGCATTTCAAAGTTGAAGAGGGCGGTTTCCGCGCTTTCATCGATGCGCGGAAGGCGGAACAGATCGACTGGATGCGCCTCAACCCGGGAAAACTGGCCAATTCGGTGACGATTCTTGCCGATGCGGACGATCCGGAGAGTCTGTCACGCCTGGTGCGCGTATCGCGCGACCTGCGCAGGGACAATCCTTTCACCCTCTACCAATTGGTTTTGAGTTCCGACACCCGGATTCCGTCCGAAAAGCTCTGCGCCAGAGTCCGTGACGCTTTCGCCAACCCTGACCATTATTATGAACTTACCCGCTTTTTCTCCCTCGATCCGCAGGCGAACTATCAGACCAGGCTTTTCTTCGCGACCAGGAACCCCGCCCTCGCCTATCGCGCGATGGAGGAAGCCCAGGACCTCGAAACCATGCTTGTGCTGTCCGGCAAAGCCGGTTTCAACGCCGACAGGCTCGAGGATCTCCTGCCCTTCATAGTGTTCGACCGCGAAACCATTCCCTTCGACAGACTGTACGAACTGCTCAGCATTTATGCCGAATTCCGGCACATGCTGGTCGAGGCTCCCGAAGACCTCTTCTGACGACCTCTCCCGGGGCAGCCGCTATCCAATACAGCCGCGATTCAATACAGCGCCCGCAGATCGATTTTGTTCGCGCATCGACCCGTGGCGAGATAGCTGCGCAGATTGGCCATGGTGGCTTCGACCGCTCTCGCGCTGGACTGATTCGTCGCCCCGCCCACGTGCGGCGACAGTATGACGTTCGGCAGTTCGTGGATCGGGAAAGCCGACGGAAAACCGAACTTGCCTTCGGCGGGATACCGGTACCAGGTATCGATCGCGGCTCCCTTGAGAATGCCTTCCTTCAGAGCGAGATAGAGCCCTTCTTCGTCCACTATCGAGCCGCGGCCGACGTTGACCAAGAATTTGCCCTTCATCCGCATGAGAATATCCCTTGAAAGGAGTCCTTCCGTGGCGGGCGTGCCCGGCAGGGCAACGAACACTATTTCGGCTTTGGCGATCGCCTCTTCCATAGTCGGAGCCACCGCATCGAATCCTGCGGGAATATCCTTCCCGCTGCTGCGCCTCCAGCCGACGACAGTGCACGAAAACGCTTTCAGCAGCCCCGCGAGAGCGACCCCGATAGCGCCCGTGCCGAGTATGGCGCAGCTTTTGCCGTACAGGCTGTCCCAATTGTCCTCTGAGCCGGCTCCGACCCAAAAACCGTGCCACAAGCCTTTTCGCATGCCTTCGTGGTAATCGACGACGCGCCCGTAGAACGCGAGAGTGAGCGCGAGCGCGCGTTCGGCCACATCGAACGCATTGGAATGGACGTTGAACACTTCGACTCCCCGCGCCAGGAGTTCGTCCGCGGGCAGATGGTTTACGCCGGTGAAAGGCTGGAAAATCGCCTTGAGCGCGGGGGACGCCAGATACGTCCCGCGGGGCAGTCGCCCCGCGACGAGAATGTCCAGATCCTGCGCGTCGGGCGAGGATGGGCCGAGTCCCGCAAGAATCCGGTGCCCGGGCAAATCCTGCGCCAAGGAATCCAGCGCCGGCCCCCATATGGAATGCCGAGGCATGAAAAAACCGATTTTCATGTGTTTCCCCCAGATATCGCACGTATCGCACGCATATGTCATGAACCTTGCGACACTATACTCCATCGGAAGTGATGCCGGCATTCCGGCGCGATATATATTTCATGAAGGCTATTCCCCTTTAGGGGAAACGCCGATATACAAAAGGTGGCCGCCCGGTGCATGTCGTGCCGGAGGGTCTTTTCCGTCACCTTTGCCGTAAGGAGTTCCGGAAGCATGGCATCCACCCCCGTCAGAAACGTGGCAGTCGCCCTTGTCGCGGCATTGGCTTTCATGACTGTTTCCTGCGCGAGCGCTCCGCCCGCCCCAAAGGAAACCAGCCTTACCGACCTAGTGCTTCAGGGCGATCTCGATGGTATCAAGAAATTCTACTCCAACCAGGAGCAGTTGAATTCGCGCGACGCCCAGGGGCTTTATCCGCTCCATCATGCCGTTACGCGCGGCGATCCGCAGATCGCGGAAATCCTCATCGTGCTGGGCGCTACGCCTGACGTGACGGACCCCGCGGGGAAAACACCGCTGCGCTACGCGGTCGACCGGGGACAGGTCGCTTCGGCGCGCATGCTCGTCGATCGCGGCGCGGATCCGTTCCTCGCGGATGCGGCCGGTTCGACCTCGGCCGAAGCGGCTCTGCTCGCCGGCCTCGACATGACTGCGGCGGTTTTCAACGCCAAGAATATAAACGCTTCCGGAGCGGACGGACGGACGGCCCTGCACATGGCGGCCGACAAGCTTCTCGAAAAAGAAGTGGCGCTTCTTCTCGACATGGGCGCCTCCGCCCAGACAAAAGACAAAGCGGACCGGAGTCCGCTCGATCTCGCGCTTCTCTATCCCGACAGGATCGAAGCGGCCCGCATCGCCGAAAAGCTCATCCTGCGCGGCGCGAGTCCTTCCTTTCCCGAATTCGCATGGTTCGCCACCGCCGTCAGGGCGGTCGACTACGCGTCGGTGCGCTACTCGAACGGGAATGGACCGCTCCATGAGGCGATCTCGCGCTACCAATACGGATTCGCGTCGTTCCTCCTGTCCAGGAAGGTATCGCCCAATGTACGGAACCTGTCGGGTGACGCGCCCCTGCATTTCGCAGTTCGATCCGGCTGGCTCGAAGGCACCGAACTCCTGCTTTCGGGTGGTGCCGACCCGGACATCCGCGACGGCAAGGATAATACTCCCCTCCACCTGACGGTACCGGCCGCCGCACGCCTACGGATGACCAAACTCCTCCTCCGCTTCAAGGCCGACCCTTCGCTCAAGGACGCCGAGGGAAACACCGCCCTCCACAGGGCGGTCAAGCAGTCCTATGAGGCCGATATGGTCGAAACGCTGATTTCCGGCGGCGCACCGGTCAATTCGGCCAACCTCGAAGGCGACACGCCGCTGATGCTCGCTGTGAAAGCGGGCGGCTATCAGTATGCCGATCCTCTCATCAAAGCGGGAGCTGACATTTTTCTGCGCAACGTGAAGGGCGAAAGTCCGCTCTCGATCGCGGTGGCTCGCGGTGTCGAAGCCGTCGACAAGATCGTGCTCAAGGAAAACGTCCAGCAGCGCGACAATTCGGGCAACGGTATCCTCGCGACGGCGGTGAGCCTGCGCGGATCGCCCGAAGTCGTGACGCTCATCCTGTCCAAGGGAGCCGACCCCAACATCAGAAACAACGCGGGAGACGGCGCTCTTCATATCGCCGTACGCAATAACCTCGGCCCCCAGGGCGTAATCCTCCTCGAAGCGAAAGCCGACGTGTTCGCTTCGAACGCGGCACAGGAAACTCCCCTTATTCTGGCCCTGACTCCCGCGACCGGCCCCTACGACTGGTTCTTCACTCCCCAGGTCGTCGCCGCACGCGACGCGAACGGGGATTCGGCGCTCCATTACGCAGCCAGGAAAAACCTGCCCGCGGGAATCGAATACCTGGTCGGGATGGGCGCGGACATCAAGGCCGTCAATTCGGCCAAGGAAACGACACTTCACGCGGCGGTCAAAACCGATGCCGCGGACGCGGCCCGTCTTCTGATTTCCATGGGGATCGATCTCGCGTCGAGAGATTCGATGGGCGATGCGCCCCTCAACGTCGCGGTAATGTGGAATGCGGAAAAATGCCTCCCCGTGCTTGTGCTGTCGGGCGCCGACCTGAATGCGCGCAATTTCTCCGGCGAAGCGGCCATGCATCAGGCGGTACGCAAGGGCAACCGCGATGCGCTCCGCTATCTCCTGGACCGAGGGGCGAACAAAGAAGCGCGCGACAACAGAGGGCAGACTCCCCTTTCGGCCGCGGCGATCGGTGCGCGCGCCGACATTGTCCAGGACTTGCTTTCCTCCGGCGCGGAAGTCGACGCCAGGGAGAACAGCGGAAAAACGCCGTTGTTCGGAGCCGTCGAATCCGGATATCTCGAACTCGTGCGTCTGTTCGTAAAAGCGAATGCCGACATTCTGGCCAGAAACGCGGCGGGCGATTCTCCGCTCACGCTTGCGTTCCGCAAAGGCCCGGCCCAGGTACGCGAACTCCTGACTCCGGCTTCGGTCAACCGCGGGGATTCCGAAGGCAGAGCACCCTTGCGGCTTCTGGTCGAAGCGCATATGTCCGTCGAACTCATAGATGCAGTTCTCGCCGCCGGCGCAAATCCCGATGGCCGCGACCGCTTTGCCGAAACCGCCCTCCACGCGGCGATCCGCCTGGGCGATTACGCCACCGCGGAAAAGCTGGTGCAGATAGGCTGCGACCCCTTTGCGCCGAACCATCAGGGCGTTACGCCTGCCGGGCTCGCCATGGACAAGGGCGCCGATGCTTTGAAAGCCTTGGTGAACGCCACCGGGGCGAACGCGCACGATGTGCTGGGAAACGGATTCCTTCACTATGCGGCGCGCGCAGGCAAGCAACAGGCGGCCGAAATCCTCTTGCAGCTGGGGGCGGACAAGTCCATGAAGACCATTTCTGGCGAAACTGCCGCGGACATTGCGGCTTCGGGCAACTACCCGACCCTGGCGGCAGCCCTGCGCTGATTACTGCCCCGGATTACAGAGAAGGCCCCCGTGAAGCAGACACTTCACGGGGGCCTTCTCATCATCGGGACGGCCTTTTCAGTCGTTCTCGGCGATTTCGCGTCTGCTTTTCATTTTCAGGATGGCTTTTTCCTGTATCTGCCGGACCCGTTCGCGCGTGATGCCCAGAAGCCTGCCCGTTTCTTCCAGAGTCTTGGGAGTCTCGCCGCCGAGACCGTAGCGAAGCCTGATAATGGTCATTTCCCTTTCGGAAAGTTCGAGCAGGATCTGTTCCAGCGCGGCGTGCATGGCGACCGAGAATGCGTCCTCGAAGGGATCCACCGTCCTTTCGTCCTTGATGAGGTCCGACAGTCTCGTCCCGTTGTCCGAGTCGACCGGACCTTCCAGACTCACTGTCGTCCTGGACAGGTTGAGCACTTCCCGAACCTTGTGTTCTTCCATGTTGAGGCTTTTTGCCAGCTCTCCGGTAGCAGGCTGTCTTCCCAGTTCTTCGCTCAGCTGTTTCGAGACGAACCATAGTTTGCGGATCGTATTGAGCATATGGATGGGAATCCGGATGACGCGTCCCTGGTCGGCGAGGCTTTTGATGATGGCCTGACGGATCCACCATGTTCCGTAGGTCGAAAACCGGTAGCCCTTCGAATAATCGAACCTTTCGACCGCCTCTATCAGACCGATGTTACCTTCGTCGATAAGATCGAGGAGGCTGAGACCGCGATGCTGGTAGCCTTTCGCGATGGACACCACAAGCCGGAGGTTGGACTTGACGAGGACATCCTTGGCGTCGAGGAGCCTGAGTTCGAGCGCGACAAGTTCCGCTTTCCGGGCGCGGTCAGCATCGGAAGCCGCATCGCATTCCGCTTCCGGCGCGGGAACGGTCGCGGATTCACCCGCGGCAACCCGGGCGGCGCGGTACGCAGTGAGGTTGGCGCGGGCTTCCACGATCTTTCGGCCCGCTTCCCGCTCCTCTTCGGCATCAAGGAGAGGATATTTGGCTATCTGCTTGAGGTAGTAGGAAAGCGGTTCATTGTCGTGCGAATGGCGCTGTTTTTTCTTCCGCACGGTACCGGATCGCATAACCTGGCGAAGCGAATCCCGGATCGGCGGATGGCTGGCCTTTTTGCTGGAATCGGGAGACAGGCCTGTTTGAGGAGCTGAGGTTGAACGATGCTTCGGCGCGCTATTGCTGCTTTCTTCGCTCACGTTTCAGGCTCTCCCGAGCCGGCACGACCGGTTGCCGTGCTGTTCGATGCCGTCCTGCGGTTCCCACGAAGTTCCAGGGAATTCATGCGACCCGCTCCAGGCCGACAGGATACTTCATAGTATTCGCGAAAGCAAAGGCAAAATCACCGATGTACATTTTATATAATGGAGCCAATTTCAAAAATCTTCCGACTTTTGAAAAAACCGCAATACTGCCGCAATACTACAGAGGCTTTTGAAGTGCGGTATCGCCCGGATCAATCCCGCGGGGCGAGGGCAGGATCCATGGATTGACCATTCCGGAAGACGAAAAAATAGGCGACGGGCGTGCCATCCTTTGCGTCGAGCCCTATCTTGCCGATTTCCTTGCCCGAGGCGATATTTTCGCCGGTCTTGACGAACAGGCTGTCGTTGCCGCCGTACACATACACATATCCCGCTTTCGACTGCACGAACGCAACCTGGCCGAACCCGCGGGAAGGGCCAGCGGATACGACAGTTCCCGCGGCGACGGCTTTTGCGCTGTCTCCCGGTTTGACGCGTATCATCACACCGTCAAGTTTGCCGTCGAGGTAATACGCTTTGCCGCTCGCAGGCCAGGCAAGTTTCATGTCGACAATCTTTTCCTGCGTGCGCATGGCCGTCGGCATGGGCGCATACGACGAGGTCGCGGGAGAGACGACGGCGGACGCACCGACGGTCGATGAAGGCGCAGGCGCAATGACCGGACTCGGGGCGGGAGCGGCGTGCACGGGTGCCGGCGCGATAGCGACGGCAGGGGCGGTAACCGTGGTCGAAACAGGGATCGAAGTCGAAACAGGGATCGAAGTCGAAGCGGAAGCGGATGCGGAAGACGGCTTTGCAGGCGGAATAGCGGCACCATTTTCCTGCGTGCCGGGCACAACGAGGATGTCGCCAATTTTCAGGACATATCCGGAGGAAAGCTTGTTCGAAGAAAGGAGTGCGCTGACCGTGGTTCCGTATTCGCGAGCGATGCCGTACAGGGTTTCGCCCTTCGTCACGAGATGGACCGAAGGAATCACGAGGACTGTGCCGATTTTCACTTTGGTGGGATCGGTTATCGAATTCGCGGAAGCGAGCGCCTCGTAAGGCACTTCATATTTTCTGGATATTGCGTACAGGGTTTCGCCTTTCTGGAGCACATGCGTTATGGGCTCGGCCGCTTCAAGGGCCAAGGGGAGCAAAACAAATAGCATAATCGCCGCGAGCGGAAAAAATTTGTTGCGTACCATCTACCCTACTATATCGGCCCTGAGTGGATTTTCATTGAGAGTTTCGGCGAATTCAGAAGCCGGATTCCCTCGAAGCGTCGTCACGTAGTGACACGCGACCCGCCCGAATCAGGTCTGTATTGTGCCGAATCGGAGCCCGGTTCCGCAAGCCATCTTGCGGTTTCGCGGGCGAGGCCCCACAGCACGGCATACCCGGGCTCGTCGGCCGCGCGACCGAAACGCCGGAGCCAGCGTTCCGCCGAATCCGAGCCCCGGGCTATGCGCGGCGAAACGGGTTTCGCTGCTCTGCCGGAATCCTGGCCGGCCGGGTTCGCCTGCGGTGGATACAGCACGGCACATCCGGCAAGAAGATATGCGGCGAGAGGGGCCATGATTCTGTGGCCGGAAATGGCCAGAGGGCGCAACAGGGGAATCGCTTCTTCCGAACGGCGGGCAAGAACGAGACTGAATGCCCGATGCAGCGAAAGCAGCATTCTGGCCGATTTTGGACCGACCGCTTTGCGCCCGGCCAAAAAATCGGCCGCCTCGCCCGGGCGATTGCGCAGTTCCCGGGAAAGGGTAAACCATAAGGCAAAACGATCCAGCCGTGTGGGATCGAAATTCCGGAACCGGGCTTCGATGTCGTCCAGCGCCGCGAAATCGCCCTCGATGCAGGCCGCGCAAAGATACAGGCCGCAATGCCGGTCGTTCCAGCGACTCGGGCGGCCTTGCGATTCATGGGGCGCAGTGAGCGCCATTACGCCGCGCCAATCGTCGGCTTTACCCAGCTTTCCCGCCCGCAGTTCGAACGCGGACGACTGCCAGACAGGCAGACAGGCGGCGGCGAGAAGCAGATAGACGGGCCATCCCTGCTTGAGCCAGGAAGCCAGGTACCCGGGACCAAGAAGGAAGAGCGGCGTCAGAAAGAGGAGAATCAGAAAAAAGCCGATCGTCACGACGGCAAAGGGCAGACGGCTTCGCGGTATCACGTTGCGGAGTGTAGTCTCCGGCCCGATCGCCGGTCAACGCTTTGCGGACTTTTCATTCTTGGCACAGATGTATAGAATCTTTTCGAAATCTGCTTTGGGGAGAAAACTCCATGAATCGATCACCTCTACAGAATGCACGCTATGCCTATACGCCAAAAATGCCTGACATACTCAACCTTGACCTGTCCCGGATCGGGACGACCTCCGATCCAGTAGCCTCGGATCCCGCCCTGAATGCCCTCTTTTCGCACAGCGCGGGCAAAGGGGCCGTCCGTTTTGTGGACGGCAATTCCGGAGCGTCCGGCAAGGCCCTTACGGTCGGCGTTCTCCTTTCAGGCGGACCCGCTCCCGGCGGCCATAACGTTATCGCAGGTCTTTTCGACGGCCTTAAAAAGGGGAATCCTGCGTCCAGGCTCCTCGGATTCAAGGCCGGGCCGGGCGGACTGGTCGATGACAAGTGTATCGAACTCGGCGCGGCGCTGATCGACGAGTTCCGAAACACCGGCGGTTTTGACATCATCGGATCGGGCCGTACCAAGATCGAAACGCCCGAACAGTTTGAAAAAGCTCTCGCCACCGCGCTCAGGCATAGCCTGGACGCCCTGGTCGTGGTCGGCGGCGACGATTCCAACACGAACGCCGCCCTGCTCGCCGAATTTTTCGCCTCGCGAGGCTCTCCGATCACCGTTGTGGGAGTGCCCAAGACCATCGACGGCGATCTCAAGAACGATGCCATCGAGGCCTCTTTCGGCTTCGATACGGCCACGAAAGTGTATTCCGAGCTCGTCGGCAACATCTGCCGCGATGCCGCTTCCGGAAGGAAATACTGGCATTTCATCAAACTCATGGGCAGGTCGGCGTCCCATATTGCACTCGAATGCGCGCTCCAGACGCGACCCAACGTAACTCTGATCTCCGAAGAAGTCGAAGCCAGGCGGATGAGCCTGGCGGACATTGTCGGAGAAATCGCCGTTTCCGTAGCCGCCAGGTCCGAAAAGGACGAGAATTTCGGCGTAGTCCTCATTCCCGAAGGCCTCATCGAATTCGTGCCTGAAGTGAAGATTCTCATCGCCGAGATCAACGAAGTGCTGGCGGCGAACGGCGAACCCTTCTCGAAGCTCGCCGATTCCGCCTCGCGCCGCGAGTTTGTCCATGCCAGACTCGGTGCCGAACCGGCCGCCCTGTACGCTTCCCTCCCCCCCGAGATACAGGCGCAACTCTGCTGGGACCGCGATCCTCACGGCAATGTACAGGTTTCCAGGATCGAAACCGAAAAGCTCCTGGCATCCATGGTGGGAAGCCGCATGGCCAGGCTCGCGGAACAAGGCGCGTACAAGGGAAAATTCGACTCGCAGACTCATTTCATGGGTTACGAGGGGCGCTGCGCTTTCCCCTCGAATTTCGATGCCGATTACTGCTATTCGCTCGGCTTCACCGCCTTCCTGCTGGCGGCGGGCGGATATTCAGGGTATCTTTCTACGGTGAAGAATCTCGCCGCACCCGCGGCGGAATGGCGGCCGGGCGGCGTCCCCCTGGTTTCCATGATGAATATCGAAAGGCGCCATGGAGCGGACAAACCGGTGATCAAGAAAGCCCTCGTCGATCTCGGCGGAAGGCCGTTTGCAGTATTCGCCGCTTCGCGTGCGGCATGGGCGACACACTCGGATTACCGGATTCCCGGCGGAATCCAGTATTTCGGCCCCGCGGCCGTCGCCGACGCACCCACGCTCACTCTTATGGCGGAGCGCGGATGAAAACGGCAAAAGCACTCTTTTTCGCATTCCTGCTCGTCGCGGCAAGTTCGGCCGCCGCCGAGGACATTCTCACGGCCGACCAGTTTTTCGCGAAAGTTTCGGCTCGATACGTCCTGATCGACGATTACGAAGGCTCGGTACTCATCACGACGGGTTCCCAGACAATGACGGGCAAGCTATCCTTCAAGTCGCCTTCACTCCTCCGCATCGATTTCAGCCGGCCGGCCGAACAGGTGATTCTCTTCGACGGATCCAGGCTTGTGGTCTATATCCCGGAATATCGCGCCGTGCTTCAGCAGGAAGCGGGCGATTCGGGCGTCGGCGCCGCTGCCCTCGCGTCCAGGGAAGGACTGGCCATGATGAAGCGAAGTTATACGATGGCCTGGGAGACCAGTCCCGCGCCCGTGCCGCTTGATGCCGGTTCCGCCGAACAGGTAATGAGGCTTGTCCTCAACCGGCGGTCGGTGTCCGAAGGATTCCGCACGATCAAGCTTTCCATCTCGCCCGATTCTTTGCTGATCAGGCGGATCGAAGGCTGGACTGTGGCCAATGAACGAGTAGCTTTCGATTTATCGGGAATCAAGACAAACCAGGGCATTCCCGCCAACAGATTCCTGTACGACGCGCCCGCAAGCGCGAACGTATACAACAATTTCCTGTTCCAGTAACGGAACCGCGCGCAGGAGGATCGCAGCAGCATATGGCAAGAATCGGACAGCGGCTTCGCGATGCCCGCACCGCAAAGAGCATCAGCCTTGAACGCGTCGCCGAGGACACCAATATCGGCTTGCGATATCTGACGGGGCTCGAAAACGACGATCATAGCGCTTTCCCCGGAGAGCCCTACGTAGTCGGTTTCATGCGCAATTATGCGGAATATCTCGGTCTGGACGGTGTCGC
>JBDKUJ010000200.1:0-5510 GCA_039679665.1 Rectinema sp.
ATGCCGCCGGTGAACACGAGTCCGTCGACTTTGAAAAGCTCGGCCGAATAGGCGCCGATGTATTTGCGGACCCTGTGGGCATAGACTTCAAGCGCTTCGGTCGCGTTTTTATTGCCCAGGTCGACCGCGCCTTCCAGATCGCGCAGATCGTTGGAGATGCCCGAAAGGCCGAGGAGGCCGCTCTTCTTGTTGATGATGGCCGTGATCTGTTTGGAGGTGTAACCCCGGTCCTCGAGGTAGCCCAGGATGGCGGGGTCCATGTCACCCGACCGCGTTCCCATAACGAGCCCTTCGAGGGGCGTGAAACCCATGGAAGTATCGATCGACCTGCCGTTTTCGACCGCGGTGATGGATGCGCCGTTGCCGAGGTGACAGGTGATCAGATTGGTATTCTCCTGATGGCGCCTCATCAACTGGAGTGCGCGCGTGGCGACATAGCGGTGGCTCGTCCCGTGGAAACCGTAGCGGCGGATCCTGTATTTCTCGTAGAGCTCGCGGGGCAGACCGTAGAGATAGGCCGCCGGGGGCATGGTCTGATGGAAAGCGGTATCGAATACCGCGACGTTGGGCTTGCCGGGCAGCATGCGCATGGCCTCGTGTATGCCCGTCAGGTTGGCGGGATTGTGAAGCGGGGCCAGTTCGATGTTGACTTCGATGGCTTTCATAACCTCGTCGTCGATGACTACCGAAGACGAAAACCGCTCGCCGCCGTGCACGACGCGGTGGCCGATAGCATCGATTTCGCCCACGGCGTCCAGGATGCCGTATTTCGGATCGACAAGCGCCTTCGCTACCCTCTCCATCGCCTTGCCGTGGTCGGCAAGCGCTTCCTCGACTCTGAGCGTCCCCTTGGGCGAACTCTGGGCCAGAAAACTCCCGTCTTCGCCGATCCGCTCCACAAGTCCGCGTCCGAGGCTTTCGCGCTCAGGCATGCGGAACACCTCGTATTTGAGAGAGGAGCTTCCGCAATTAAGGACCAGGATGGTCGAACCGACCTGCCGCGCTTCCATGATATGCACTCCTTGAAAGGTTTTCCGGCACGGCTGCTTTGACCCTGTGACCCTACTGCGCTATTGCGCTGTTGCGCTGTTGCACGGTATCGCTGTGTCGCTGTGACCGGTGGCCGACCTCCGACGGGCCGACTCTTTTCGAGTGTACTCCCCATTCGCATGGACGCCCAGTCCGCATCTGCATTTCCCGGGCCCGTTTCCTGCTATATTATAGTCCTGAATTATAGTTCTGATCCTTAGCAAGGTTCCCCGTGTGGAGGATGTCATGGAAACAGTAACCCCCAAACTTCTTTCCGAATCGATCGCGACGATGCTGGGCGAAGCCATTTTCGGACCCGAAGGATCCGGAAGCTGGTTCACGGACCATGGCCGCGAATCCGGGTTTCTCGGTACGATCGAAAAGCTTGACGCGTCCGAAGCCTCGAGACCGGTCACTCCGGGCGACAGAATCAGCGTGGCCTCGCATGTCGGGCATCTGCGTTATGCCCTCGGCCTTGCGCTGCGGGCGATGCGCGGTGAAAACCCCTATCGCGATGCCGACTGGAAAGGCAGTTGGGCGGCAGATATCGTCGATGAACCGACCTGGCGGGCCATGATCGACGGATTGAAGTCCGACGCCGCCGCTTTGCGCGATACGGTCGCCGACCCTGGCGTATGGAGTTCGGAAATGCGCGTTCACGGCATGATTGGCAATGTGGCGCACGCAGCCTGGCACCTCGGCGCGGTCAGGCAGGCGCTCGGCCTTATCCGGGCGCCCTCGGCCGGAAAGGAGTCCTGATGCTTACCAGAAAACTCGACGAGGCCCGCGAGGCCTGGAAAAAAGGTGACGCCGACGCGTCCAGACGCGCCCACGGCGAAAGCGCGAATGGCCGGGGCCAAAGCGTACCGCGCACTGCGACCGAGGCCAAAGAATCCCACGCCACGGGCCAGGGCAAATACCTCAAGAGCGTCGTATACGGAGGCCTGGACGGCACCATCACCACATTCGCGGCGGTAGCGGGCGTAGCGGGCGCATCGCTTTCGCCGGGCATTGTCCTCATCATGGGATTCGCGAACCTTGTCGCGGACGGGCTCTCGATGTCCATCGGCGACTTCCTCTCGTCCAAGAGCGAGGCGGAATATCAGGCCGCCGAACGCGGGCGCGAAGAATGGGAAGTCGATACCTATCCGGAGGGCGAGAAGCGGGAACTGCGCGAAATATACGAAGCCCGGGGAATGGAAGCCGAAGACGCGAAAGCCATAGTCGACATAATCGCCAAGGACCGCAAATCCTGGGTCGATACGATGATGGTCGAAGAGCTCGGCATCCTTCCGGACGACGGATCGCCCCTGAAAAGCGCGATCGCGACCTTTGTCTCTTTTGCGACTTTCGGCTTTCTTCCCATCCTGGCCTACGTTCTGGCGCTTTTCATACCGGCGCTCGCCGGATTCCGTTTTCCCCTCGCCTGCATCCTGACCGCGGCAACGCTTTTCGGACTGGGGGCGGCAAAAACCCGCATCACGGGGCGGAACTGGTTTGTTTCGGGTCTGGAAACACTGCTCGTGGGCGGTATCGCAGCCCTTGCGGCGTACGGAATGGGTGCATTGCTGGGAGGCATCGCATGAAACGAGCCTGCGTTCTTCTGGCCGACGGATTCGAAGAAGTCGAAGCGGTTACGCCGATCGATTACCTGCGGCGCGCAGGCGTCGACGTCACTGTCGTGGGCGTCAGCGGCATGAGCGTCACAGGAGCCCACGGGCTGATCCTCGCGGCCGACTCGGGCCCCGAAGCCCTTGCCCCGGACTATGATGCCGTGGTGGCGCCCGGCGGCATGCCCGGCGCGAAAAACCTGGCGGAGAATGCCGCCGTCGTGGCCATGATAAAGCGGCATCATGCCGCCGGGCGCGGCGTTGCCGCCATCTGTGCGGCGCCGGCGGTGCTGCTTCACGGTGCCTGCGGTATCCTCACGGGCCGCGATTTTACGGGATTTCCGGGGACGGAAGCCAAAGTGCCGGGCGGCCATTTCGCGCAGGGGCGCGTCGTACGCGACGGCAATCTGCTGACATCGCGCGCCGCCGGCACCGCAGGCGAGTTTTCCGTCGAACTGGTACGCCTGCTTCTGGGCGACAGGGCGGCGGATGACCTCGCCTCGTCGGTTCTGCTGCGCTGAGGTCCTAGCGCAGCGTTACACGATCCCGGCGTCCGAGGCGCCGTATCCTGCCGTCGGGTCTCCTGGAATAGCTCCCTTCGGCGACCGGAACGAGCGCATAGGCGAGGGCCCCCAGGGCAAGGTGCAGGTAGTACGACCCGAAGCGCCACAACAGTATGGAGCTGACAGTCCCCGCATGATCGCCCGTAATGGCGCCCAGGACGAGGGTGAAGGTGGCTTCCATGCCGCCCGCCGCACCCGGCGTCGGGAGGAAGCCCGAGATCATGTTGCAGAGCACGAAGACGAACAGAAAATCGCCGAAGGGAAGGGTCGTGCCCGTCGTGGCGACGAGGGGCGCGTAGAGGCCGAGTGCCCATAACACCTGATCGGCCGCGGTGAGCAGGATGTCGGTCAACATGACGCCGGTGTTTTTACCCCACATGAAGCGGAAACCTTCACGCAGATCGAGAGTCCATGCGCTGAGTTTCTCGGCCCAGAGCGGCTCCTTGCTTATCCTGCCGATCATCTGCCCTATTTTGCTGCCGTCGATTTTCTTCCCGAGTTTGCCGATGAGGTGGGGGTATAGCATGGCGAGGACCAGCAGAATGGCGACGACGGCCGTAGCCACGATTCCGGCGGTGAGGATGTAGGCGCCTTTGCCGGCTTCGTTCATAAGCACGACGCCCCGTTTCGCGAAGACGCTCACGACGATCAGCTGGACTATATTGGTTTCCATGAGGCGCGAGAACACGATGTTGGTGGACACCGCGGAATCCAGTCCGAGTCTCGAAAAGTGCATGATCTGGAAGGGTTGTCCGCCCGCCGAACTCGGCGTGATGCCGCAGAGGAAGTAACCGATCACGTTGTTGTAGAATGCGTCCCAGAACGAAAGGTGGACGCCGAAAGGTTTGAATACGATCTTGTAACGCAGTGAATCCACGAAAAATACCGCCACGATGGCGAGAAAGGGGATGAGGACATAGGTGGGGCCGACTTTTGATAGCAGGCCGGCAAGTTCTTTCAAATCGGTCGTGGATCCGAGAGCGACGTTGATCGCGAGGCCCGCGATCAATGCGAGGAGTACTTTCCTGAGAATGGTTTTTTTCTTTTTCGGAGGATTTTCGCCCGGAGAGGGCGTCCATTCCGTCGGTACCGATCCCGTAGAACTGCTCATCACTTGCCTAATATATTTGCGCGTGAGTATAGTTTCAACCTGACGCGAGGGAATAAATATATAATGACGATATCCACATTCATTCCGACCTACGCGACGCCGAAGCGGCTCGAATCTTTGGCGCGCTCATTGTCGGCAGAATCTTGTCCCGATTCCGAAATCGTGATCGTCGTGGACGGCGCGACGACGCCCGAAATAGGCGCCGCGCTCGAATCGGTCCGTTCCCTTCCGCGGGTACGTATCGTCGAGGGGAATCCCCATCTCGGGAAGGCGGCCGCCCTCAATCGCGCGGTAGCAGGGAGCGATGCGTCCTTGCTCGTGTTTATCGATAACGATGTGCTTGTCGCGCCGGGTGTGGCCCTGTTCGAAGGCTGCATACGCATGCTCGAAAGTTCGGATATCGGCGAGCTGCCCAAGACGGGCCTGGGCAGGGGGCCTGTGGCTGCCATGATGAAGCTCGAATTTCTCGCCAATCTCGCGGGGACCAGAGTTGTTGTCAACAGGACTGGCCGTTGCCCTTCCATGAACGGAGCGGCATTTGCGGTACGCAGGGAGCTTTTCCTGGAGTTGGGCGGGTTCGCCGCGGTCGTGAACGAGGATTTGGATTTCAGCGCCCGCGCTTTCCTCGCAGGAGCCCGTTTCGGGCTCGATCCTTCACTTAGGGTACTGAATGAAGTGCCCGAGACTCCGGCCGCGTGGTTCCGCCAGCGCCGTCGCTGGGCGGTCAGTCTCGGTGTGTGGAACGATACCTATCTTGCCCGTTTCAGGAAGGATGCTCCGGAGGCGACCAGCGGTCTGGTCCTTTCTTCGATGGTGTTTCCTCTTCCGTTTGTCGCCGCGGTCGCCGCCATAGCTGCGGCGATCGTGGGCTACGGGCTTTCGGGCCCCGGAATTCCGGGCTTTCTGATCGGCCTGTCGGGTCTGTCGCTGTATGCGTTCAGCGCTTTATACTTCGCCAGGGAAGCGAAGTATTTCATGCAGCCTTTTTCGTTGGTCGCTTTCGTTGTCTATTCTTTGGTGTATCTGCCGATATGGGGCATTTCTTCTCTCACGGGAATCCTGATCGCCAAAACGCGGGGAGTTCCCGAAATGGACTGGAAGTATTCGAATTCGAAGCCGATCGCCCGTCAGGTCCGATTTCCGGTCCGCGTCGCCCGATCGGCCAAAACCCGCGCAAAAAGTGTGCCGGAATAGACT
>JBDKUJ010000201.1:0-1902 GCA_039679665.1 Rectinema sp.
CGGCGGCGAAGGCGCCCGCCCGGCGCGCTTCCTCCACCACATAATCCACGAGATCGTGCACATGAAGGACATTCCCGCATGCGAACACACCGGGCATATTGGTCATCATCCCCGAATCGACCCAGGGACCGTTCGTCATCGGATTGAGCTCGACGCCGGCGTTGCGCGAAAGCTCGTTTTCCGGCACGAGGCCCACCGAAAGAAGAACAGTGTCGCAGGGAATACGCCTGGCCTGCGCGTAATCCACGGCACCGTTCACGATAGGCGCGATTTCCACGCCCTCGACGCGATCTCTGCCGTAAATATTCGTCGTCAGGTGCGACAGGTAGAGCGGAATGCCGAAATCCTTCAGGCACTGCACGATATTGCGCTCGAGTCCCGACGGATGCGGCAGGATTTCGACTACGGCGTGCACCTTGCAGCCGATCCAGCTCATTCTCCTGGCCATGATGAGGCCTATGTCCCCCGATCCGACGATGACGACATCCTTGCCCGGCACATAGCCGTCGATATTGACGAGGCGCTGGGCGAGTCCCGCGGTGTAGACGCCAGAAGGCCTGGTGCCCGGAATACGGATATTGCCCCGATTGCGTTCGCGGCAGCCCATGGCGAGTACGACAGCCCTGGCCGAAATGCGCAATACGCCCATTTCCGGCGAAACGCATACCAGTATGGCGCCCGGCGAGGATACGTCGCGAAGATACGCGGACGTATGCTCGCCAAGAGTCATTTCCGTAACCGTCGTACCGAGATAGGCGTCCACGCCGGCCGCGCGGACGCGGTCTTCCATGCGCTGGGCGAATTCCGGCCCCGAAAGTTCCTCGCCGAATTCGATGAGCCCGAAACCATTGTGGATGCACTGCATGAGGATGCCGCCCAGGCATTCCTCGCGTTCTATTATGGCGACGGAAAAACCGCGCTCTCGCAGTTCGAGGACCGCGCCCATGCCCGCGGCGCCGCCGCCTACCACCACCGCGTCGTAACGGAGTTCCTTCATAATTCGCCCTTCAGGACGACACTGCCGTCGCCCGACTTGGTGACTTCGGCCCAGCCCATGCCGGTCTCCCTCATGAGAATCTTGAGGATCTTGTAAGTGCAGAAACCGCCCTGACAGCGGCCCATCTGTGCGCGCGTAAAATACTTGATCCCGTCCAGAGTGGTGTGGCCGGCGCGGATCGCCGCCACTATTTCGGCTTCGGATACTTTTTCGCAGCGACACACGATGTCACCGTAGGCGGGATCGCGCCGCACGGCCTCGTCGAGTTCATAGGGCGTCATGTCCCTGGCCTGCGGCAGCTTCGGGACGAACGGATCCCAGTCGGTTTTTTCCACGAACCGCAGGCCCGCCTTCTTGAGCAAGTCCTTGACGTATTCGCCGATGGCGGGACTGGCGGTGAGCCCCGGAGACTGGATGCCCGCAACCTGGACGAAATCCGGCACGCATTCCGACATGTCGATATAGAAATCGTCGCCGAGAATCGGCCGCAATCCCGTAAAGCTGGCTATGACATCCGTTTCGGAGATCGAAGGGATCATGTCCCTGCCCGAGCGCAATATGGTTTCGAGGGCTTCCCGGGTGGTGGCGAAATCGTCCTTGTTCTGGATGACCTCGGCCGTGGGGCCGACGAGGACTGTGCCTTCCACCGTCGGCACGACGAGCATGCCCTTGGAGACCGTGGTGGGCACCGGAAACACGACACGCCGCGGTTTGGCTCTGGTCGCCCTGTCGAGAAGGTAGTATTCACCCTTTCGAGCCGTAATTTCGAATTTTTCCGCCCCGAAAATAGCCGATACGCGGTCGGCATACAGTCCCGCCGCATTGACGACATAGCGCGAGCGAACCGTCTCGCCGCCCGGGGAGCGGATCGTCCAGGCTCCGCCTTCCCTCGACGCCTGCGCAGC
>JBDKUJ010000202.1:0-4191 GCA_039679665.1 Rectinema sp.
GCCGCAGCACTTCTTGTATTTCTTTCCGGACCCGCAGGGACAGGGATCGTTGCGTCCGACCTTGGGTTCGGCGCGGACCACAGTCTGCGTTTTGACCTCACCTTCTTCGTAAAGCCAACGTCCGTCCTTCTTGGCGAAATGGGCGCTTTCCCTGTGCTTGTCGCGCAGACCGTCCATGATGTAGTCCGCCGTAAAGTCGACCGTGCCTTCCGTGTCGTTTTCTCCGCCCTTTTCGACGCCATGGATGGTCAGCCCCATCCATTTGGAGGATTCGCTCCAGTGGCGCGTGCCTTCGACGTCGATGCCTTCGGAAGTGCCGCAGGTCGATACGATATAGTCGATATTGTGCGTGGCGTAGGCCGTATAGCGGCTTCGCATCAAAGCTTCGGCGGTGGGAGGGAACGCCTTGCCTTCGAGATAGGGGCCGCAGCAGAGGTCGAAATCGCGGCCGGAACCGCAGGGGCATGTAGTCATCATGATGAAAGTCCTTTCAGCCGATCACGCCTGAGGCGAGAATGGGCACGGAGATGAAATTGCCGATCATTCCGCCGATGCTCGACATGAAAAAGATCAGCAGAATATGGGTGACGCGGTTGCGGTAGATGCCCTTGAACGTTGTGACGTCCTGTCCGAGCGATTCCAGATCGCGGACAGTCGGCTTGCGCAGGAATGCTTCCGAAAGTCCGGCGAAGAGGCCTACGCCTACGAGCGGGTTGAGTGTGGCCAGGGGCGCGGCGACGAATGACACGATGATCGTGACCGGGTGCGCCAGGCAGAGAAGGGAACCGAGAGCCGCAAGGCTGCCGTTGGTGAGTATCCAGCGGAGTGCGAGGGCGAGGCTCGCTTCGACGCCGGAACGGAAAAAGCCGAGGACGATGAGTCCTACGATGAGGACAGGGATCGCCCAGCCGGCCACCTTGCCCCAGATGGAGGGGCGGGGCACCGCATCGATGTCGGACAGATCCGCCCGAGCTTCGCCTGAATCGAGCTTTAGGAGCCAGGTTTCGATGCCGTTCATGTGGCCGGCGCCCACCACTGCCACTACAGTCGGTTCGGGCGACAGGTAGATTTTTGTGGCGAGATAGCGGTCGCGTTCGTCGATGAGGACTTCCTTGACCGAAGGCAGATACTCGGCGAGTTCGTCCATCATCTGGTCGAGTTCGTTGCGCTCCTTGAGCGCCTCGATCTCCTCCGCGCTGAGTTTTTCGCCTGAAAAGGACGAACTCGCAAGGCTGGCGATCAGCTTGGAACGGTTCCAGAGATTGGATTTGGCCCAGGCGCGCTTGAGGGTCGTCTGGATATCGCGGTCGCAGAGGGACCAGGGAATGCCTTCAGCCTCGGCCGCTTTTACCGCCGCAAGCATTTCGGCTCCGGGTTTGGCGTCGACGCCCGCGCCCATCCGCTTCTGGAAACCGGAGAGGGCAAGATTGGCCATCATGAGAAAGCCATTGCCTTCCCGCAGCACCTTCGTGATATCGAGGGATTCCCAGCCTTTGTCCTGGATCATCGAGGCATAGCGCGGCTGGTCGAGTTCGATGCAGACGCGGCCCGGTTTTTCCGAAGCGATGAGAGAAGTCACTTCGTCGACGCTTTCGTTCGAGATGTGGGCGGTTCCGGCCAGGATGACAACGCGCTCTTTCAGCTGGATGTGTCGGACGGTCTGTGACATCGTACTTCCTTGTTCGGGTTAACGTGCAAAGCGCGTACTTGATAGTACTATCCGAGCGCGGTACCGGACAAGATCGTCGCGGACGATCTTCGTTCCATGATCGAATATACAAGGAGATGGAGCAGGGTCCGTCCGAATGCGGTGCCGAGGCCGGCACGCAGGGCGCCGTCGGTTTCGGAAGACGCCTTGACGGCACGTTCGCACTCCGCCGCCGGATAGCGCTCAAGGCCTGCGCGCGTCTTTTTCTGGGCCGTCTTGCTTCGTATGCCCTGCTTGAGGCAGGCTTCTTCGAAGCTCAAGCCCGATTCCATCGCCGCATGCACCCTTCCGAGACGCCTGAAACTCCAAACGAGGGCTGCGATGATCTGCACCGAATCGCCCTTGCGGTCGGCCAGGACAGAGTCGAGTACGCCCAGGGCGGATGCGAGGTCCCCGTCCACGATACGGTCGAACAGACTGAAGGCATCTTCCTGCCGGGTGCGCGCCACCGCCGCTTCGATGTCGTCGGCTCCAAGCCGGCTGCCCCGCGGAAAAGCCGCGGCGAGGGCCGTGCAGGCCGAATCCAGGGCGCCTGATTCGTTCTCGACCAATTCGAGGAGACTTTCGATGCCGTCGTCGTCGATATCGATGTCGTCCCGTTTCAATCTTTCGCGGATCCAGCGGGGCTTTTCGTTTTCGAACATCTCGAAAAAGGTTTTTTTGCCGGCTGCGCCGACGGCGGTTTCGATGGCTTTTTCCAGACTGTAGCCTTCTGTGACGAGGAGCAGGACGGCGTCGGGGGCCGGCGAGGCGATATACGCGGCGAGAGCGGCGACTTCGTCCTTCGTTTTGATGGTCTCGGCGCCGCGGTATTCGACGACCCGGCGCCCCGCGAAAAGGGAGCCGTTGCGTAACAGGCCGAGAAGTTCGCCGAGGCCCGAATCCTGTGAATACAGGCGATGTTCTTCCGGCGGGGCGCCGTCGCGCTCGGTGCAGGCGGCCTTGATCTCCGCGACGAATGCGGCGCGCCTGCCGAATTCCGGGCCGGCGAGAATGTACACGGCTAAAGGCGCCCTGGAAGTGGCCATAGTTCAATAACTGCGAAGTATGCCGCGCAATCTGCCCAGGATGCGGACATCCTGCGTATAGATGGGCGCGAAGTCGGGATTCTCCGCCTGGAGCCTGATTCGGTTGTTTTCCTTGAAAAAGCGCTTGAGCGTGGCCGAGTCGTCGATCAGGGCGACGATGATTTCGCCGTTTTCGGCGGTCTGCCGCTGTTCGACGATGGCGATGTCGCCCGAGTGGATACCGGCGTCCTTCATACTGTCGCCGCGAACGCGCAGCGCAAAGCAGGGACCGGAGCGGGCCATTTCGGCGGGAATGCGGATGGTCTCGCCCGGGGCTTCGTCGGCGAATATCGGTTTGCCCGCCGCGACCGCGCCGAGAAGCGGAAGTTCGACTACCGCTCTGTCCGGGCGATCTTTGTGCACGATTTCCATGGCGCGGGAGCGGTTTTCACCCAGGCGCAGGAAGCCTTTTCTTTCAAGGGCTTTGACGTGGTCATAGGCGCCCTTGACGGAGATGGAAAAGGCTTTCGCGATCTCGCGGATGGTGGGAGGATAGGAGTGCTCTTCGATATATGAAGAAAGGAAGTCGAGCACTTCCTTCTGCCGGTCGGTCAGCAATTTCATCGGCTACAACTATCCTTGCGTTAAGTATAATCGGTTTTCCGCCCAGGGCGCAAGTGCGGATCGGGATGCCCCGGGCGAGACACTGTGCCACGTGTGTCTCGCATCGCACGTGCGGCGTCGTGCCCTCGCCGGGCGCGCGGCTACTGGCCCAATTCCTCATTGAAACCGGAATCGAACAGCGCCTTGATGGCGGTGACGGCGGCCGCTTCATCCGGGCCGTCCGCGATGATGCGGATCAGGGTTCCGAATCCGGCTCCCAGAGTGATTATTCCCATGATCGACTTGGCGTTGATGCGGTTTCCCGCTTTTTCGAGCCATATGCGCGAACCGAAGCCCACCGCTGTCTGCGCGATGAGTGCGGACGGTCTCGCGTGAATTCCTGCCCTGTTTCTGATTGTAACGTCCAGTTCGGTCATTCGGGGCTCCGTTTGGTTCATTCGCCGTCCGGCCCCGGGCGCATGCCTTTGCGTCGGTTCCGGGCGGCGGGATTCAGTAATCGTCTCTGGAAAAATACATCGCGCGGGCGTTGTCGCTCTCGAGCCAGCGCAGAATATTCTGGTTGAATTCCTTGGCGGAGTGGTAACCCATTTTTTTCAAGCGTTCGTTCATCGACGCCGTCTCGACGATTATCGGAATGTTGCGTCCTGGTTTGACCGGGATTTCGAGCTTGGGAACCTTGACGCCCAGGATTTCTTCGGTCAGTTCCTCCATCCCGATGCGATCGTACACTTTGGCCGGATTCCAGTCTTCGAGCTGGCAAATGAGCTGGATCTGCTTCTTGTCGCGTATCGCGCCCACCCCGAACAGATGCGTGATATTGATGATCCCGAGGCCGCGGATTTCCATGTGATG
>JBDKUJ010000203.1:0-8179 GCA_039679665.1 Rectinema sp.
GGCAACCGCTTCAAACTCGACCAGATCGAAAAAATCAAGGGCGGTTGCAACCCGATTCCGATCCTTCCCGAAAGCAAGACCGACCTTGGCGACTCCATCGGCATATCCGATGCATACCTCAAAAGCGTCGCCAAGTATTTCGCCTTCTGGAAGAAGTGACCGGCTCTCCTGCGGATCCCTGGTTTTCATGCGGGCATCTACGCTTGTGCTCTTTGGGCACCCCTGCAACCAGGTTTTGGACTCTGGACTTTCTGGCACTCGGACTTCTGGCACCCAGGCCACCAGGCCCTCGGGCATTGAACCGGGCCGCGGCGCAGGCGATACTTGTGCCGTAAGCGTGCGGGGCTGCGAACTCCCCGCGGAGGATGCCGGAAGATGGAACCGATCAAGGTGCGCGTGTGCGTGGGCACTAATTGCTGTTTTGCGGGCGGCGAAGCCCTGATCGAAATGCTCGAGAGCGACGCCGACCTGGGCGAATTCATCGTGATCGAGGGTGTTCGCTGTATGGACAAGACCTGCTCGGGCGGCAGGGATTCGCCCGTCGCTGAAATCGGCGGCCGGATTCTCGTCAGGGCTACACCCGAAAAAGTTATGGAAGAAATAGAGCGCCTCGCCGCGGCCCGGATAGCCGGGCTGGATACTTCCCGCTCCACCCCTTCGGGCGGGGAGGCTTTCCATGCCTGAAGTATTCGAGAGAATGCGCGGACTCTACACACCCTGCACCGACATCAGGCGCAAGATATTCGTCGGCATATCGAGATTCGTCCTGGCGGGCAGGAAACCCGAGGAGATCGACTACCTGCCTTTCGACATCATCGACATGGGCAAGCCGGCCTACCGCTGCTGCTCCTACCGTGAACTCTCCATCGTGAGACAGCGCATCAGACTCGCCTTCGGCCTGCCCCTCATCGAAGAGAGGGACAATACGCCCGTCTCCGCGGGGATAGAGGCGGCTTTCACCGACAGGAAAGTCATTCAGGCGCCGCTGGTCAACGTAATACGGGCAGCCTGCGAAAAGTGCCCCGAGGACAAGGTCATCGTCACGGACATGTGCCAGTCCTGCATGGCGCACCCCTGTTCCATTGTCTGCCCTGTGAACGCGATTTCCTTCCCCGACGGCGGGAAAGCCTTCATCGACCAGAAGAAGTGCGTGAAGTGCATGAAATGCGTCAAAGCCTGTCCCTACCAATCGATCACGCGCATGGTCAGGCCCTGCGCGGCGGCCTGCGGAGTCGACGCCATCCATTCCGATCCGGACGGCTTCGCCGCGATCGATCAGGGCAAATGCGTGAACTGCGGACTTTGCACCGTGTCCTGCCCCTTTGCCGCCATCTCGGACAAGACCGAGCTGGTTCAGGTCCTGCACCAGCTTATGGGCCCGCAGGCCGGGCACCCCTACGCGCTGCTCGCCCCATCCTTCGTGGGCCAGTTCGGCCGTCTCGCCTCTCCAGGGGCGATCGTGGCCGGCCTCCACGCGATCGGCTTCAAGGCCGTGCACGAGGTGGCACTGGGGGCGGATTGCGACACTCTCCTGCTCGCAAAGCGGCTGGCGGAGAAAGCCGGTCCGCGCGATCCGCTGGACAAGTCCTTCCTTGGTACTTCCTGCTGTCCTTCCTGGGTTCAGACCGCGCGCGGGCATTTTCCCGAATTCGCCGGCCATATCGCCGAGAGCTTTACGCCTATGGTTGAGACGGCCAAGCTCATCAAGGACAGAGAGCCTTCGGCGCGTGTGGTTTTCATCGGTCCCTGTATCGCCAAGAAAGCGGAAGCCCTGGAGCCGGAACTGCGGCCCTATGTCGACCACGTCCTCACCTTCGAGGAACTGGCGGCGATTTTCGTCGCGAAAGACATCGATCTGGCGGCGATCGATCCTTCAGGATTCCCGGAAGAGGCGAGTGCCCTTGGCCGCGGCTATGCGGTGGCGGGCGGCGTGGGCGGAGCGATCGCCGAGGTAGCGAAAATAAAGTACGGGAAGGAAGATACAGTCTTCGCCAAGGCCGATACCCTGCGCAACTGCAGGACAATGCTCGCCGAGATAAAGGCCGGCAAGGCGACGCCCGACCTGGTCGAGGGCATGGCCTGCCCCGGCGGTTGCGTGGGCGGACCGGGCACCCTGATAGGTCTGGCTTTCGCGCGCAACGAAGTGGGCAAGTTCGCCACGGCCGCGGCGAACCGTGAGCCCTCATGCCCGGGCGACTGAGGGTTCCTGCAGGCAGCCGGCAAGGCCGGAAGTTTTACGCCACGCCTGCTTTTCGCGGCAGACGCTTTCTCCAATAGATCAGAAAGCCCGCCGTGTACGCATACTGCGCGGTGAACTGAAGCCACTCAGGCCTGGAGTACCAGCCGGCGATCGCGTAGAGAGGAGCACCCAGCGCTCCCGTCTTATGGTCGAGGATGCCGCCCCAGAGCTTCGACACGTTGAACAGCTTGACGAGCAGTGGACTGGAAGAATCCAGGAGACCCGCGACCTTGAGATAGTCCAGGAATTCGTGGATCGAATAGCCGAGGATGAAGCCGGCCTGGACGATAAGGAAGACGGTCGTGGCTGCGAACACTACAGACAGTTTTACTTTGACGAGGGAGAAAGACAGACCGATCGCCAGGATAAGGGCGGTACCGACACCCAGGGCGGTACCCAACAGGTAGGGAACTCCATCCGGAGAGGCAAAAGCGAACACCGCGATTTCCGTCCCTTCCCGGGCTGTCATGAAGAGTGCGATCAGGAAGACACCGGCGGGTGACAGTCTGGCGGAAAGGCCGCGTTCAACCTGCTTTGTCATGGTGGAGCCGTGCCGTATCATCCATACCACAAAGGTGGTGACCAACCCCGCCGCGACCAGGCCCGAGGCCGCTTCCCAAAGCTTCGAGGAAAGGCCCGAGTCGGCTCCGAGCGCCCGAGAGACCAGGAAAAGCGCGGCGCCGATCACGGCCGAGGCGATCACACCTGTACCGAAACCCAGGCGGACATGAAGTTTGAGGTCGTTGCGTCCGATGCCGTCCAGATAGCGCACCATGACGGCGAGCACGAGAAAGGCTTCCAATCCTTCGCGAAAGCCGGTGATGAATCCCTGGAACATGGGAGACTCCGAATTACTTACCCGGCAATTGAAAAGGAATCGCTTCGTTTGAAATGGTCCTAGCCGTAGCGGCCCATTCCAGACGCTCCAATAGTTTTTCAATTGCCGGGTCAGTAGGCTGCAATAGGCCTGCCTGCGCCGGCCAAGGAAAACTCGAGGCATTGACCTCGGGGACGGCAGCCGGGGCCCATGCCCCAAGCTGTTGCCCCGGAGCCAAGGCTTTACTTCAAATCAAACGGACGGAGCAGTTTCTTTACGAGGACTTCCTTGCCTGTATCGTTCACTACGGCGACGTCGGCATAGATCCAGCCTTCCAGCTTTGCGGGATCGAGACCAGCGGCGATGAGGGGGGCCGGCTCGAGAACAAAGACAAGGTCCTTGTCGTTTTTGGCCATATCTTTGGCCCATTCGACCATGTTGCCGCCCCCCAGGGCGATGTTGTAATGGTCGAGTT
This sequence comes from Rectinema sp., assembly GCA_039679665.1. Classification (GTDB taxonomy): domain Bacteria; phylum Spirochaetota; class Spirochaetia; order Treponematales; family Rectinemataceae; genus JBDKUJ01. Next base: position 3,532 of record JBDKUJ010000203.1, read on the forward strand.
TGGCGTGGTATCCGATCCGCGCGCGCTGTGACGCGACGAACGCGTCGAAGGTTTTCGCGAAACCGCCTTCTTTCGCGGCGTCTTCGGGGAAAAGGCCTGCGAAGGCGACGGAGCCCAGTTCGAAGTGCAGCATGAACATGCCATCTTCGATTTTGTAGATGAAATTGGAATCAGCGGGTACAACCGTTGCCAATTTTTCCTGGTCGAGTCCCGCCGCCAGGAAAGGCGCCGCATCGAACACGAGTTCGGCGTCGGGAACCGCCATGTCAGGCATAGCCGCGCCGGGCATTGAGTCTTTGGAGTTGTTGCGCGAGAAATCGACGGCGAGCAGGAACTTGTCCCCTCCCGGCGACTCCAGTACCCATGAGGAGTCCTCTACCGACCAGGAGACTTTGTCCTTGGCCGCATCGAGGAGAGCGGCGAAGGAGCTTTTGGAGAACTTGGCGACGACATCGGTGCCATCGCCCTTGGATGAACAGCCGGTCAAGAGGACAAGGACGGTCAACAGCGCGATCGCAGTTGCCACAAGCAGAGAGCGGCGGCCGTTCATGGTAACACCGCGACCACGCGATAACCGGCATCGGCCACCGCGCCCCTTAACGCCATCTCGTCGAGCGTGTCACCCTCGACCATGGCGGTTTTCTTGAGAAGATCGACATCGGCGCTTTTAACGCCGGGTACGCCTTCGAGCGCCGAGCGCACGTGCATGACGCAGTGTCCGCAACTCATTCCATCGATCGTAAGCAGTTTGCGCATAGAAATCTCCTTGACTTCACTTGCTGGAAATTACTTTCCAGGTAAGTACTTGTCGTTTCCGGCCGCCTGCAAAGGCGGCCCTTTTATTTTCAGGCGGCGGCTTTGAACCGTTTAAGCCTCAATGCATTGCTAAGAACCGATATCGAACTCATCGACATCGCCGCGGCCGCGAGGATGGGCGAGAGCAGGGGGCCGCCGAAGGCATACAGGAGGCCTGCCGCGACAGGAATGCCCAGAACGTTGTAGCCGAAAGCCCAGAAGAGGTTCTGCTTGATGTTCCGGATCACCCGTTTGGACAGCGAGAGTGCCGTCGGAACGTCCATCAGATCCGAGCGCATGAGCACAACGTCTGCGCTTTCCATGGCGACGTCGGTGCCCGACCCTATGGCGATACCCACATCGGCCTGTGCGAGAGCGGGGGCATCATTGATGCCATCGCCGACCATGGCCACCTTTTTGCCCTCGGCCTGGAGTTTTTTGACCTCTTCGGCCTTGTCGCCGGGCAGGACTTCTGCCAGGACTCGGTCTATGCCCACTTCGCGGGCTATGGCTTCGGCGGTGGGGCGGGAATCGCCGGTGATCATGGCGGTTTCGATGCCCATCGCATGCAACCTTGCGATTGCGGCTTTGCTGTGTGACTTTACCACATCGGCGACGGCGATGAGCCCCAGGATCCTGCCGTCGACCGCTGCGTACATCGGCGTCTTGCCAGCCGCAGCCAGGCGCTCCGCTTCGGCGCCCAGCGCGCCGGTTTCCACGCCGCGCTCGACCATGAGACGCGCGTTGCCAAACAGGAAAGCCCTGCCTTCCAGGTCTGCCGTTATGCCGCGCCCGGGCAGCGCCTCGAAACCCGCGGCCACCGGAAGACGCAGCGCGCGGGCTTCCGCGGCGCGGACAATCGCCTCGCCCAGAGGGTGTTCGGAAGCCTTTTCGGCCGCCGCCGCGAGAGCCAGCAGCTCGTCTTCGGCCACGCCGGGCGCGGCCAGGATATCGGTGAGCTCAGGCTTTCCTTCCGTGATGGTGCCTGTCTTGTCGAAAACGACCACCTGCACCTTGTGCGCAGTCTCCAGGGCTTCGCCCGATTTGATCAGAATACCGTACTCGGCGCCCTTGCCGGTGCCTACCATAATGGCGGTGGGCGTCGCGAGGCCGAGCGCACAGGGACAGGCAATCGTGAGCACCGCTACGAATATCGTGAGCGAGAACACCGGCGTCTGCCCCGCGATCAGCCAGGCGAGGGCGGACAGGAGCGCGATTCCGAACACCACGGGCACGAAAATGCCCGACACCACATCTGCCATCTTCGCGATGGGCGCCTTGGAGCCCTGCGCGTCCTCCACCAGCTTGATGATGCGCGACAGTGTCGTGTCCGCGCCCACCCGTTCGGCGCGGAACGTGAGAGCGCCGTTCTTGTTGATCGTGCCGCCCGTCAGGGCCGAGTCGGGCCCCTTGTCGACAGGGATGCTTTCGCCCGAGATCATGGATTCGTCCACCGCGCTGGCGCCTGCGATGACCGTGCCGTCCACGGGTACGCGCTCGCCGGGGCGTACCAGAAGCATGTCGCCCGGCTCGACTTCGTCGATCGGAATCTCGATTTCCTTGCCGTCCTGCAGGACAGTCGCGGTTTTTGGCTTGAGACCCATGAGCTTTTTGATCGCTTCGGAAGTACGGCCCTTGGTGACCGCCTCCAGCGATTTGCCCAGAAGAATGAGAGTGATGATGACGCCCGCGGTCTCGAAATACAGTTCGTCGACCGCCGAAAAGTTGCCCGTCCAGATGCGGTACACCGAGAAGAAACTGTACAGCACCGCGGCGCTCGTACCCATGGCGATGAGGCTGTCCATATTGGGTGCGCCATGCGCCAGCGCCCGGGCGCCGACCACGTAGAACCGGTAGCCCGCCGCTATGACGGGGATTACGAGGAGGATCTCCAGGAAAGCGTAGCGCAGGGGAAAATTCATTGGGGCAATCGCCTGAGGGATCGGCCAGCCGAGCATGGCGCCCATGGCGACATAGAGGAGAGGAATGGAGAAGAAAGCTGACACCGCGAATTTTGTCCACATGACGCGGATTTCCCGTTCCTTGGCCTCTCTGTGGGCGTCCACCTGGGCGCCGGAGGCCGCCTCCATGGCGAGCGGTTCGTAGCCCGCCGCCTTGATGGCAGCCTTGAGTTCGGAGACGCGCGTCGCGGCGGCGTCGTAACGTATGGTGGCTTTTTCCGTGGCGAGATTGACCGAAGCGCTTTCGACGCCGGGCACTTTTTTAAGGGCGCGCTCCACCGCGGCGGCGCAGGAAGCGCAGGTCATGCCGCCGATGGGGATGGTCGCCTCGCGGGCCTCGATCCGCTCGAACGCCTCGTACCCGGCTTTTTTCACCGCGGCTTTGATGGCGTCAAGATCGGTCGCGGACTCGTCGTAGGCCACCTTCATGGTCTCGGTCGCGAAGTTGACGGAAGCTTCCGAAATGCCGGGAAGCTTGCGCACCGCCCTTTCGTTGGCGGCGGCGCAGGCCGTGCAGGTCATTCCCCGTATATCGAGCTGCTGGACTTTGATCATTCCCGTCTCCTTTCCCTCTGCATTGTCAATTTGCCGAATCGCCCATATAGCGTTCCAGGATCATCGCGATCTCTTCGATCTTTTCCGCGCCCTTGTCGGTCTGGATGGCTTCCTTGACACACGTGTCGATGTGCTGCCGCAGGATCACCTGATTCGCTTTCTTCAGAAGGGCGGCGGAGGCCAGAATCTGCTTGGACACATCGATGCAGTAGCGGTCCTCTTCGATCATCCGCATAGCCGCATCCATCTGCCCACGGGCGGTTTTGAGCAGGGTCAAAGCCTTATGGCTTTCAGTGCTGCAGTGGTCCATGAAACGAGCCTCCATCGGTAATTGACTTTGTTACCCTACCCACCACGGGTGGGGTATATGATAAAAATACCGACTCCGTACATATTCGTCAAGACTTCCGCGTGCGACCCTGATCAAAGATATGGCTTCGCAGGCCATTACTGACCCGGCAATTGACATTTCCGAGGATAGGCTTTTTGAGTGAACGGGGGGTGAACGGAAGATGCGGATGCGGTGATACACCCGAAAGCAAACGGTAAAATTTTCAGGTTTGGTCAGTACCGCGCATACCGGGGCGACTATATTTTTTCGATGAAGTGCTGACCGGCGATCTTTAGACCTATCAGGATAAGAACCGCGCCGCCCGCCATTTCGGCCTTGCTTTCGAATGCCGCGCCCAGTTTTTTGCCGAACTCGATGCCGAGGACGCAGAGGATGAACGTGACGACGCCGATGAGCGCGGCCGGTCCGAGAATGGGATCGCCCAGCACGCTGTAGGAAAGACCGACCGCAAGAGCGTCGAGACTCGTGGCGATCGCGAGCACGGTCAGCGTCTTGAGACTCATGATGCCCGCGGCCTCGTCAGGGTCGGCACAATAGGAAGGATCGCGTTTTTTCCAGGCTTCGAGGATCATTTTACCGCCGATAAAGGCGAGCAGACCCAGGGCGAGCCAATGATCCCAGCCCTGGATGAGGCCCTTGAACGCGCCGCCGAGAAGCCAGCCCGCGACGGGCATCAAAAACTGGAAAAGCCCGAAGAAAAGGGCCGCGCGCAGGGCAATCGCCGGACGGATATCCTTGATGCATATGCCCGATGAAACGGAGACGGCAAAAGCATCCATGGCGAGCGCAAAAGCGACGAGAAGATGGGTCAGCATAGTTCAGTAGGTCCTGGCGAGAAGCTTGTCGAGAAGGAGCGACAGCTCCGATCTTGCGGGAAGATCGGGAAGGTGGGCGATTTCACGGCGTGCGCGGCCGGTGAACCGGGCGGCGGTGTCGCGGGCACGGGCGAGACCGCCCGAAACTTCGACACGCGAGATGACTGCGG
>JBDKUJ010000204.1:0-3895 GCA_039679665.1 Rectinema sp.
TGCCGTACCACATAACCGTCGCCCCGTACCAGCACCTTGATGTCGGTGCGGGACAGAAGCGACAGCAACAGCCGTTTTGGGGTTTTTTTCAAATCGGGCATTATGTCGCCTATGACGGCCTGATCGAGCTCAGGCAGGCTGACCGAACCCGAATGCGTCACCGTCGGGGTCTTGCCGCGCGGAATATCCAGCGTCGCCAGAGCCGCTTCGGCCGCTTCGCGGACCATGGGGGCGGCGATCCTGCCACCCAGGATCTCGCCCGCCCTGGGCTTCACGATGGCGATATAGATCGCCACTCTTGGATCGTCGGCCGGCAGGATGCCTACCGTGCTCGCGATGAAATCGGTATCCGAATAGGCGCGGGTGGCGGTATCGATCATCTGTGCGGTGCCGGTTTTGACCGCCATTCTGACGTCGGGCACTTTAGCCCTCCAGCCGGTCCCCTCCAGGCTCGCCACCGATTCCATGGCCGTGAGAATCCTGCGCGCCGATTCGGGCGATACTACACTCCGCACCGCCTGGGGCGTATTTTCGTATACAAGGCTGCCGTCCGCACGCTCGATGCGCTTGACGGTCTGCGGTTTCATGAGGACGCCGCCGTTAGCGATCGCTCCCGCCGCCTGTGTCATCTGCAGGGCCGTCACCAGGCTTTCCTGTCCGATCGCTATCGTCGGCTTGGTGCGCCCCGACCAGTCCTCGGGATCCCGGATGGCGCCCGGGCTCTCGCCCGCCAGACCTACGCCCGTGCGCGAACCAAAGCCGAAAGACTTGAGCTTTTCATACAAATCCATGTCCGAAATCCGCTCGGAAGCATAGGACACGCCTACGTTGCAGGAGTTGGCCAGGATTCCCCCGAGGTCGACCTTGCCGTGCGGCGCCAGGCAACGGATCGTGAATTTTTCGCCCTTGGGCGAAACCTTGGTGTACGCCCCCGTGCAGGTAAAGGTCGTATACGGAGTGATCGCCCCCAGGTCGAGGATGGAAGCCATCGAATAGACTTTGAACACCGAACCCGGTTCGTAGGAATACACGGAAAGCCTGTCCTGCCGCTGCTGGACCGAGAAGGAACCGTAATCGTTGGGGTCGTAGTCCGGCATCGAAACATATGCCAGCAGTTCTCCGGTCTTCACGTCCATCGCAACCATCATGACGGCCTCGGCCTTGTTCGCGATCAGCGAAGCGCGCGCCTGCTCCTCGAAAAGGTATTGCAGGTTCGCGTCGATGGTGAGGACGATATTGTTTCCCCGCGGATATTCACCGCCCGCATTTACGGGATTCCCCGAGCGGTCGGCCTCGCCTGCGGCCGGAGGACTCAGTTCGGCGTCGTACTTGATCTCGATGCCTTCGAGACCCTTGTTTGCCTCGCCCGTAAAGCCGATGAGCTGGGCTGCCAAGTGTCCTTCGGGATAGAGCCTGCCGGCAACTTCGTCTATCTTGATGCCCTTGAACCTGCCCGCCGCCTTGCCTTCGGCCACGGCGCGCTGCGCCTGCGGAGAAAGTCTTTTTCCGATATAGAAGAAATCCGCCGCCCCGTCCTTCCAGCGTGAAACGATGGTCGCCTCTGGCGTGCCGGAAATCGCGGCCAGATCCTTTGCATCCGTTACGAAAGTTGCGGCGTCCGTGTCGGGGCGCCATACGGAAAGGTCATACAGAGGTGTGTCCACGGCGAGAATCCGGCCGTTCCGGTCGAGTATGAGCCCCCGCTCGCCTGTGGCGACCACGGCCGCCGCGCTTTCTTTTCCAGGTTTCGCCGCAAGCCAGAAGTAGCGCCCAAGTACCGCCGCGCCCGCAAGACCCAGCACAATCATGATGAAGGGATATCGCCACTCGCGTTTTTTCATCGTTCCGGCCATGAAGGCAAGAGTAGCACCCGGCCTCGCAAAGACTCAACCGGCACCGCGCCGTACTCGCGCGAATCCGACGATTCCGCACGGTTGTCGCCGACGAGGAATACTCTGCCGGACGAATCGCCGCCGGAACCGGGCCATGGGGCGACGCGTTTGACCACGGAAGCGCCATTGACCGGATTGATTCCTGCGACGATATCGCCTGCGGCGGGTTTGCCCCAACGCACAAGGTATCCTCCCGAAGGCGATTGCAGACCGTACGCGGCCTTGAACACTGCGACGATTTCACCGGGCCCGAGCGTGGGCAGCATGGAGCGACCGCGGATCACGGCGAAGTCGAGTATGAAAATCCTCGCTGAAAATAAGGCGATCACGACGACCAGAATGACGGCGAGTGGTTTTGGACGGGCTTTTTTACGTTTCATCGCTGAAAAATCCGATTCTAATACCTTCGTAACGATGCTTCGACTATAATGTACCCGTCTTGGAATGTCGATAAACAGGATTAGTCATGGAAAGCTTGATAGCCCGACAGAAAATATCGCCCCGGCGAGGCGCTCCCGCGCAAACCCGACCGGGATTCGTTTCCATACTCGAGGGAGATTCGTCCGGCAGGCGAAAAACCGGCAGGACTTCCTTCCTCGATGCCGGCCGCGCCCCGGCGCAGTCGCGCCATCCCGAGCGGACTTCCCGGGAATCCCCGCTATCCGGTCAGGCCGCTATCCGCCGCAGTGCGATACGCGCCCAATCCGAACTGGGCGAGCGTGCCCTCTCCATTTTCGCCTCCCTGCGCAAAAATCCATTCGGCGGCGCGGCGCGCGGCGCGGCCAAACGCCCGGCAGACATAACCAGGGCGCCTAAACCCGCGGCGGTTTTGTCCGCATCGCCCGTACCCGTCGCAGGCGCCGTCGCCAGCGACGGTGCGAATGCCGACATCGTCGCAAACATTGGCGCCGCAACGGTCGCCGCTGCGTATCCGCACGGTTCCGCCCTCGATCCGCCCTGGCTCGTTTTTATCGACGAACTCCCCGATCGCATCCTTGAAGCCCTGCGATCGGTGCGCAGATTTTTTGCCGCATCGCCGCGCAGACCGGTCGGAGTTGCCATCGCCATGGCGGTCTTCCTCGTCCTCGCCGCGGGCGCCGCGTATCTTTCGGCTTCCCACGAATTTCCCATGCCCAAGGGAGCGGTACTCCCGGACGAAAGTTCGGCGCAAGAACTCCTGATGTCGCTGGTCGCTCCCGAAGCATCGGCCGGCGCAAGCGACATCCTCTCCGGCCCCCTGCCGCCGCTTCCCGTGATGCTGCAGATGAAAAGCTACACCGTCAGGTCTGGCGACAGCATAGCGAGCGTCGCCAAGCGCTTCGGCATCAGGCAGGACACGGTCATTTCCCTGAACAATCTCAAGACCGCCGCTTCCTTCAAAGTCGGCCTGAATCTGCGCATTCCCAACATGGATGGCGTTTCCCACACCGTCCGCCGCGGTGACACGCTCGGCGGCGTAGCCAGAAGCTATGGAATCGACGTAACCAAGATCGCCGATGCAAACGACCTCGGCAGCGATGTCCTCGTCGCGGGAAAGAGCCTCTTTATCCCCGGGGCCAAGCTTTCCGCTTCAACATTGACAAGTTTCTACGGTCAAAAGATCATATGGCCGGCGCGCGGGCCCATTTCCTCGCCTTTCGGGTATCGCTCCAATCCTTTCAGCGGCGCCAGGACCTTCCACTCCGCCATCGATATCGTCGTAAACCGCGGCACTCCAGTGAAAGCGGCGATGAACGGCAAGGTCGCGGATGCGGGCTACAACAGCGTCTTCGGCAAATACGTCATTCTGAGCCATTCCGAAGGCTACCAGACCCTGTACGGCCACCTGGATGACGTTTATGTAAAATCGGGACAGCAGGTTACCCAAAGCACGACTATCGGAAAATCGGGCAACACAGGCCAGTCCACCGGTCCGCACCTCCACTTCAGCCTTTTCCGCAACGGCCAGGCTCTGGATCCCCGGAAATACATCAAATAGCGCCACGTTTCTCGCGCAGGTTCAA
>JBDKUJ010000205.1:0-2965 GCA_039679665.1 Rectinema sp.
CCACTGGAGACAAGTCATGGAACGCAAACGCATCCTTACGGGCGACCGCCCTACCGGCAAGCTGCACCTTGGCCATTATGTCGGCTCGCTGGCCAACCGCGTACGCCTGCAGGACGAATATGAATGCTTTTTCATCATCGCCGACCTGCATACCCTCACCACGAAGCCCGAAAAAGAAAATATCGAGCTCCTGGCCGAAAACGTGCGTTCCGCCGCCCTTGATTATCTCGCCTGCGGCATCGATCCCAGGAAATCCGTAATCTACCTGCAATCCGCCGTGCCCGAAGTGGTCGAACTCAATCTTTTCTTCGGAAATCTCATCACCGTCCCCCGCCTTTCGCGCGTGCCCAGCCTCAAGGAAATGGCCCAGAGCGCCCATATCGAGGAAATGCCTTTCGGCCTTCTCGGCTATCCGGTCCTCCAGGCCGCCGACATCCTCCTGCCGCGCGCCCATCTTGTACCGGTGGGCAAGGACAATGTCGCCCATGTCGAGGTGACGAGGGAAATCGCGCGCCGCTTCAACTATCTTTACGGCGAGACCTTTCCCGTCCCGGACGTCCTCGTCTCCGAATACGGTTCGCTGGTCGGGACCGACGGCAACGCCAAAATGTCCAAAAGTCTCGGCAACGCCATCTTCCTTTCGGACGACGCCAGGACCGTACACAAGAAAGTCATGTCCATGTACACCGACCCCAATCGCATTTCCGCGGACATTCCCGGCACGGTCGAAGGCAATCCGGTGTTCCAGTACCACGATGCCTTCAACACGAACAAGGCCGAAATCGAAGACCTGAAAACCCGGTATCGCACAGGCAAGGTCGGCGATGTCGAAGTCAAGGAAAAACTCGTTCTCGCACTGAACGGATTCCTCGACCCCATCCGTGAACGCCGCGCCAAATATGAATCGGAATCGGGCCTCGCCGACGAAATCATCTATGACGGCACGATGCGCATGCGCGAAGAAGCGCGTGCCACGCTTTCAGCCGCCAAGAAGGCCATGGGCCTGGCCGCTGTCTGGAACCGGATTTCCCGCAAGGCCGAAGACGTCAAGAAAAAGCGCGCAAAGACCGAGTGACGGCGCGCACAGGGAGCGAAGCCATGAAATACGAAGAACTGCCCGTCCCGGAAGCCTATGAACTCCAGAACGCGGGCGGCCTCGTCCTCGTATGCACACGGGGGCAAGTCCGGGCGGAAGCTTCCGGCGCTTCATCAGGCGGCTCGGATTCCCTTTTCCGCTACGACTTGGCGCCCATAGCCTGGTGCTGCCCTTTGGACTATGCGCCCGTCTCGCGCCTTCTCCTGGTCTGCGACACGGGGCACAAAACCTACGAAGACCTCGTCAAATCAAACGAATTCGCGGTCGCCCTGCCGACACCGTCCCAGATCGACCTTGTGAACCGAACCGGCTCGGTTTCGGGCCGCGATGTCGACAAATACGCGAAATTCGGGATCAAGGCATTCGCGGCGCATACCATCGATGCGCAAGTTCCCGAAGGCGTCGCAGGCTGGCTCGAATGCCGTCTGCTCAAGGTAATCGTGGAAGGAACTTCCGCCGTCGTCATGGGCGAAGTGCTTTATGCCGCCGCCCGGAAGGATTTCTGGCGGGAGCGCATCCATTATGTCCGCGAAGGTTTGATGTTTGTGCCCGGAAAGGAATTCGCCCCGGAGCGATACTGAAGCCAGGAGCTACGTAGCGTCCTTGTTGCGTTCCTCGAGGAAGTCCGGACGCGGCGTCCAGACACGGGAGCGGTTGCGCCCCGTCCTTTTCGCCTCGAAGAGCGCCAGATCGGATTTGTCCACGAAATCGTTCATCTGGTCATCGGGTCCCGGTACGCCCGAAAAAACGCCTATGCTCACGGTCGGACAGTTTCCCGGTCCTTCGATGGAAATCGCGGGAATCCTTGTCCTGAGCCGTTCCGCGACCACCAGCGCTTCCCTGGTCGGGGTTTCCGGCAAGAGCACGAGGAATTCTTCGCCGCCGTAGCGCACAAGATAGTCATCGTTCCTGAGATTGCTCGCGATCATGGCGGTGATCGCCTTGAGCACCTGATCCCCGCACGCATGCCCGAATGCATCGTTGACCGATTTGAAGTGGTCGATGTCCAGCATCAATACGCCGAGAGGGCTTTCATCTTTTATCGCTTTCCGGAAAATATCCTGTCCGAGCGTCTCGAAACCGTAGCGGTTGCCCGCTCCGGTGAGCCTGTCGGTCCTGGCCTGCTCCCGCACTCTCGTGTGGACGCGCGCATGTTCGACCGCCATGGCGATGTGTTCGGCGACTCCGGCCGCAATGCGAACGTGACGTTCGGTATAGAAACTGGGCTTGAAGCTGTCCAGCGCGAAAAGGCCGATCGTGCGGCCTTCGACGATGAGGGGAATACCCAGCCAGGACCGGATGGGATGATCGCTTTCAGTCTGTATGAAGCCCGGAAAATCCTGTATCACATCGTTGCAGACCATCGGGCGCCGCGAGCGGATCGCGCGTACGGCGGGATTGTCGACATCGCGGGCGGGAAACACGAGATCCGGCACTACTTCCTTGTCGAATCCGTAGTATCCTATCACGTGCAGATAGCCGGCTTCGAGCGATTGCACCGTCGCCCTGTCGAAAGGCAATACTCTGTGCAGATGGTCGATCACCCTTCGGATGGTTTCTTCGAAATCGAGACTTTTGTTGATGCCCATAATGAGGTCCCTCAGCGTCTCGATTTCGACGAGCCGGTCGCGAAGTTCTTCCTGTGCCTCATGGAGACGGGAAACGTCGGTATCGTGGCCCAGGAACACCAGCGGTTTCCCCGCGGCGTCCCTGCCAAGGATTCTGTAGCTTACGGACAGCCAGATATATTCGCCATTCTTATTTTTGAAACGATATTCGCCCCGATGCACATCGACCACACCGCTGTCGAGTTTTTCATGTGCGGCCTTAAGCGAAATGGAATCGTCCGGGTGCGCGAATTGCAGGTAG
>JBDKUJ010000206.1:0-2181 GCA_039679665.1 Rectinema sp.
GTTCCGCCGTGAATTCAAGGAATTCGTCCACCTGCGCCGTATAGGGCACAAGCGCGTCCAGAGACTCGGCATCGAAGACAAGTTTTTTGTCGACCCTGCGTTTGAGGAGAAACGCCAGGCTCAGGCAATCGTCCGTAACGTTTTCCAGTTCGGCGACGATACGCATCTTTCGCCCTATCCGGTCGCGCGTCCGTTCGGACAGATCCTGCCTGGTGATTTCGAGGAGGAAGCGCGAAAGCTCTTCCTGCATCATGTCGGCGTATTTTTCCTTGCGCTCGAACCACTCGATCTCCGCTTCCGTATCGCCGGGCATTTTCCCCAGATCGACCCTGAACCGCGCGAACATCGAGCGCGCGAGCGCGGACATGTCGGAAATTTCCTTGCGCGCGTGCAGAAGCGACAATTCGGGAGTGGCCATGAGGGACTGCGGAAGATAGATCGCCCTCGCCTCCGCCTCTTCCGGCTTTTCCCTGATCAGTCTCGACAGAAGCCCCGCGTACTGGTTCACGAAGGGCAGAAGCAGCACCGTATTCATACCGTTGAACAGGGTATGGAGCATGGCGATGTGCACGCCCATGGACGCGGGCGTGATCTCGCCGGGCACGACCCAATCGACCAGCCTGAGAAAGGGGTCGAAAAGCGCCACGACCCAGACCGTACCGGCGACGTTGAACAGGATGTGCGCCCATGCCGCCCGCTTCGCATTGGTCGACGCGCCTGAGGCGATGGAGGCGAGGAAAGCGTCGAACGTGGTGCCGATGTTGGCGCCCAGGGTGAGGGCGGCGGCGATCCTGAAATCGATGACTCCTTCGGCCGCCAGAGTGATGACGATCGCCAGGGTGGCGGACGATGCGTTCACGAGTACGGTGAACACGGCTCCGACCAGTACGGCGATGATGACCGCGAAAAATCCCATGTCGGAAAAATTCTGCTGGAAAAGCAGGACGTCGCCGGACGGCTTCGGGATGGCTTTCGAAATAAAGCCGAGTCCGAGGAAAATCATGGCGAACCCCATGAAAGCCCGGCCGTAGCTTCTGAACGAATCGGGGCGTTTCTTCATTATCGACATGAAGAAACCGATGCCGAAAAGAGGTATCGCGAAGGCGGAAATGCTGAATTTGGAAATTCCCGCGGCCGCGATGACCCAGCCGGTCAGGGTAGTTCCGATATTGGCGCCCATGATGACGCCGATTCCCTGCTGAAGCGTGAGAAGCCCCGCGTTGACGAACGACACGAGCATGACGGTCGTCGCCGACGACGATTGCACCGCAATAGTGACGACCGTACCCGTGAGCACGGCCATGATCCGGTTCCTGGTCATGAAATTGAGCGCGCGCTGGAGTCGGTCGCCCGCCGCGCGCTGGATGCCATCCGAGGTCAATTCCATGCCATACATGAACATGGCCAGACCTCCGACCAACTCGAAGGCCATTGTTATAAATTGCATCGCAGGATATTCCTCCATGCCGGAGTGGGCGTACGTCGTCATTTGTATACACGGATTGAAGGAAGCATCGCAAGCGGCTATCATCCTGTACGGAGGAATCCAGTGACCTTCGTCATCTCCCTCGGTGGCTCGATAGTCGCCCCACCCGAAGGCCCCGATGCGGCCTTTCTTACCGAGTTCAAAGCCCTCGCGGAATCCTGGCTCGCAGGCTCGCAGGACGGACGCCTCATTCTCGTCGTAGGCGGCGGCGGGCCGGCACGGCTCTGGCAAAAAGCCTGTCGCGACGTGTATGCCGCAGCGACGCCCCCGGACCGGGAACTCGACTGGATTGGCATCGCCGCGACGCGCCTCAATGCCCAGCTCGTAAAAGCGGTGTTCGGGCCGCTCTGCCCCGACGAGGTCGTGACCGATCCTTCCGCATCCGTCGCATTTTCCGGCCGTATCCTCGTGGCGGCGGGCTGGAAGCCGGGATTTTCCACCGATTTCGATGCGGTCTGGCTGGCCGAGCGCTTCGGCGCCCCTCTTGTCCTCAACCTGTCCAACATAGCCAAGGTTTACACCGCCGACCCGAGGCTCGATCCCGGGGCGACGCCCATCGATCGCATCACTTGGCCCGAATTCCGGAAGATGGTCGGCAATGAGTGGTCGCCCGGCGCCAATCTTCCCTTCGACCCGATAGCCTCGGCCAAGGCCGAAAAAGCCGGCATTTCGGTGATCTGCGCGGCGGGACGCGA